>SVLE01000001.1 GCA_015068065.1 Oscillospiraceae bacterium
GGAACTGATCCCTCGCTCCACCTCCTGCTCCATGTGCCGCCGCCTCATCATCAACGCCGGCATCAAGCGGGTGGTCATTCGGGACACGCCTACCGACTATCGCGTGGTGGACGTACAGAAGGAATGGATCGACGAGGATGATTCCCTGCCCGAGAACATGTAAAAAACAGCCCGACACAGATGTGTCGGGCTGTTTTGATGTAATTAAAGGATTTGACAAAACTCGATGGTCTCGGCATTGGGGCCCACGATGTTGAAGAAACGCACGCCATTTTCGAAATAGGGAAGGGAGTCGATCTCCGCCTCCAGCGGAGTGTAGCCCGCGGCCTTCACTGCGTTCCAGGTGGCCTCAATGTCATCCACGTCCAGAGAAATGTGGTCGATGGCACCGGACTTGCCGGGAGCGGCGGGTGCGCCGATGGCCTGAAATGCCTCGATGCAGATGTTCTTCAGCTGGAAAAAGGCTACGTAGTCGGTGGGCAGGGTGGTCTCAAAAGTGACCTCAAAGCCGAGGCCCTGATAAAATTCGGTGGTCTTTTTCAGGTCGTTGGTGGGCAGTCCGATGTGCTGGATGCCGGTCACGTGCTGGGCGATGGGGTTCATAAGCAACGCTCCTTTTTATATTTGATGGCAATATTATACTGTTTGAAAACCGGGTTGGCAAGGGTGGCAAATGACAATTTGAGTTGTTTGGCCTGCGAAAGTTGCGGCCAAACCTTGACTTTTGTGCCCGGTATTTATACAATAAGGGGTACTGTAAACAACATTCTTTTTATAAAGGACTGAAACGATATGGCAAAGGATACCAACAAGAAGCAGGTGGAGCAGATCACCGATATGGAGGTGGACTTCGCCCAGTGGTACACCGACGTGTGCAAAAAGGCGGAGCTGATCGACTATTCCTCCATTAAGGGCATGTTCATCTATCGACCCTATGGCTATGCCATCTGGGAGAACATCCAGCGCACTCTGGACGATATGTTCAAGAAGACCGGACACGAGAACGTGTCCATGCCCATGCTGATCCCCGAGTCCCTGCTCCAGAAGGAAAAGGACCACGTGGAGGGTTTTGCACCCGAGTGTGCCTGGGTCACTTACGGCGGCAGTGAGAAGCTGGAGGAGCGCTACTGCATCCGGCCCACTTCCGAGACTCTGTTCTGCGAGCATTTCAAGAACATCATCCACTCCCACCGTGACCTGCCCAAGAAGTACAACCAGTGGTGCTCCGTCCTGCGCTGGGAAAAGACCTCCCGCCCCTTCCTGCGCCACCGGGAGTTCCTGTGGCAGGAGGGCCACACCATGCACGCCACCGAGGAGGAGGCCCGTCAGGAGACCGAGCAGATGCTCAACGTCTATGCCGACTTCCTTGAGAACGTGCTGGCCATGCCCGTGGTCAAGGGCCGCAAGACCGACAAGGAGAAGTTCAACGGCGCGGAGGAGACCTACACCGTGGAGTGCATGATGCACGATAAGAAGGCCCTCCAGTCCGGCACCTCCCACTACTTCGGCGACGGCTTTGCCAAGGCCTTCGACATTACCTATACCGGCAAGGACAACACCCTGCACCATCCCCATCAGACCAGCTGGGGCGTGTCCACCCGTATGATCGGCGGCATCATCATGACTCACGGCGACAACAACGGTCTGGTGCTGCCCCCCCGTATCGCCCCCATTCAGGCCATGGTTATTCCCGTGGCCCAGCACAAGGAGGGCGTGCTGGACGCCGCCACCGACCTGCTCAACCGCCTGACGGCTGCCGGTGTGCGTGCCAAGATGGACGACTCCGATCAGTCCATGGGCTGGAAGGCTGCCGAGTATGAGATGAAGGGTGTGCCCCTGCGTGTGGAGATCGGCCCCAAGGACATGGAGAAGGGCCAGTGCTGCATTTGCCGCCGCGACAACGGCGAGAAAGTGTTCGTCCCCCTTGCTGAGTTGGAGGCCACGGTTGCCAAGCTGCTGGACGAGGTACACGATGGCCTGTTTGCCCGTGCCAAGGCCAACCTGGAAAACAACACCCGTACCTGCCTGACCCTGGACGAGGTGAAGGAGTTTATCCAGACTCAGGGCGGCTTTGCCAAGACCATGTGGTGCGGCGAGCTGGACTGCGAGCTGAAGATGAAGGAAGAGGCCGGCGTGTCCTCCCGCTGCATGCCGCTGGAGCAGGAGAAGGTGTCAGACACCTGCGTGTGTTGCGGCAAGCCGGCCAAGCACATGATCTACTGGGGCGTGGCCTATTAAAAGCGACAGACCGACCTGCCGATACTCGGCGGGTCGGTTTTTTGTGTTCCTATTGATATTTCTTTCGGTATCGGTTATAATGGGCTCACTTTGACAGGGGACAAGACAGCTGCCCCCGGCGGGACACCGCCGCTGAAAAGAGGTCATATTATGAAAAACAAAACCAATCTGACCATGCTGTGTGACTACTACCAGCTGACCATGAGCAACGGCTATTTCCGTGCCGATCTAGCGGAGCGCATCTGCTACTTCGACATGTTCTACCGTTCTGTGCCCGACAAGGGAGGATTTGCCATCGCGGCGGGCCTTGCTCAGGTGGTGGAGTACATTCAGGACCTGAGGTTTGACGAGGAAGACATTGAGTATCTGCGCTCCAAGGGCTGCTTTGACGAGGGGTTTCTGGACTATCTGCGCAACTTTAAATTTACCGGTGACATCTGGGCCGTGCCCGAGGGTACGCCCGTGTTTCCCAACGAGCCCATCATCACCGTGCGCGCCCCCGCCATTCAGGCCCAGTTTATCGAGACCTTCCTGCTGCTGACCATGAACCACCAGTGTCTCATCGCCACCAAGTCCAACCGCATCGTCCGGGCCGCCGAGGGCCGCCCGGTGGCTGAGTTCGGTTCCCGCCGGGCTCAGGGCGCGGACGGTGCCATTCTGGGCGCAAGGGCCAGCTATATCGCAGGCTGTGCCGCCACCGCCTGTACTATGGCCGACCAGTGGTATGGAGCTCCCGCCACGGGCACCATGGCCCACTCCTGGGTACAGATGTTCCCTGACGAGTACACGGCCTTCAAGACCTACTGCAAGCTTTACCCCAACAACGCCACGTTGTTGGTTGACACCTATAACGTGCTTAAGTCCGGTGTGCCCAACGCCATCCGGGTATTTAAGGAGGAGGGCATCACCCGCTGTGGTATTCGTCTGGACAGCGGTGACCTGACCTATCTGTCCCGCAAGGCCCGCCAGATGCTGGACGAGGCGGGGTTGACCGAGTGCAAGATCGTGGCATCCAACGCTCTGGATGAGTATATCATCCGGGATCTGGTCCGTCAGGGTGCCCGCATCGACTCCTTCGGCGTGGGCGAGCGGCTCATCACCTCCCGGTCCGAGCCGGTGTTCGGCGGCGTATACAAGCTGGCTGCTATCGAGGACGAGCAGGGTAACATTATCCCCAAGATCAAGATCAGTGAAAACTCCGCCAAAATCACCACACCGCATTTTAAAAAGGTCTACCGCATCTTCTCCAAGGACAGTGGCAAGGCAGAGGCCGATCTCATCTGCCTGCACGACGAGGAATTCGATTTCACTCAGCCCCTGGAGTTGTTCGATCCGGAGGCTACCTGGAAGCGTAAGACCTACACCAACTACGAAGCAAAGGAGCTTTTGGTTCCCGTGTTCCAGAAGGGTGAACTGGTCTACGAGGTGCCCGACCTGCAGGCCAGCCGGGCCCACTGCCAGCGGCAGGTGGACGCCCTGTGGGACGAGGTCAAGCGCTTTGAAAACCCTCACAACTACTACGTGGACCTGTCTCAGAAGCTGTGGGATATCAAGCGGGGCCTGCTCAGCCGAAACGAGAAATAAACGCAAAAAGTGCCGCCCCACCGGGGCGGCACTTTTTGCGTTGGTTATTCGAAGGTCACCGTGGCACCGGTGTCCACGATGTTGATGTAGCTCTTGCCTGCGCCCAGGGTCAGGGGCTGACCGTCTGCAGTGGAGAAGCGGAAGGGGGCAGTGGGGGATTCCTTGGACCAGGTGATGGGGATGTACTGTCCGCCACAAGCGAAATAACCGCTGCCGGTGCCGGCGAGCCGTACGGTCAGACGGCCGGCGGTGTCGCCCTTAATGGGGTTGACGTCGGTACACAGGACCAACACATTGGTCACTGCCACCTGCTGGTCATTGTTGCCGTCCACATAGGGCCCGTTCTGCTTGTCCACCAGCTGGCCGACCAGATACGTTTCGCTCTGGGTGTCATAGGTAAACAGGCCGGTCTTATAATAGGAGTATTTTACCGAAATGCTGTTGGCGCTCTGCCCGTTGGCGGGAGCGGCGTCTTCGGCAAAGGTGAGGGGGAGAGAATAGCCCTCGTTGTGGGTCTGACGCATTTTGGACAGGGAGCCGGAGAGTAGTTTTTGAATGCGGGCCTCGTCGGTGAACAGGCTGTGCTCAAAGCCGGCGGTCTTTTTGCGCTGGGCGTCCCGATAGAACATGGTGCCGCCGTAGGGGCCGTTGACGCCGTCAATGTTGAATACGCCGTGCTTCTTGATGGCGGAGTAGGCGTCATCGCTGCCTCCGGCGTGGATGAAGATGGCATCCAGTCCGGCGGCCAGTTCCACATAATAGGGGCGGGCAGAGCGTACCGAACCAAGGGTGCCGACCCCGTCAAGGGACTGGAACACGGCCATCATCCGGGTGATACCGCCCTCGGCGGGGGCTTCATAGATAATGTCAGCCTGAGAGATGCCGCATTGGGGCAGCGCCTTTTTCAGGTTGTTGAGCATGATGGCGACCGGTCGGTTGGCGGACAGGTCAACATCGGTGCCCTCGCCGGTGAGAGGGTTGGTGTATAGGGGGATAGGGTCCACCGGAGCCATGGTGGAAACGGAGGGCTCCAGACTCAGCGAGCCGTCGCCGGACGAGGAGGATGCGGTGGGTGGCGCATCGGAACCGCAGGCAGACAGCAGCATGACGGCGGCCAGAACACCGGCCAGCAGACAGGAAACGCGCTTGTACATAAAAGAACCCCCAGTCAAATTTTTGTGTATTATGAAGGGAATGGGTCAGCGCTGGAGAGGAAGCAGGGCCTGCTTGAGCCGGTCGGCCATAAGTCGGTGGCCCTGAGCGTTGGGATGCAGACCGTCCCAGAATAGCTCGTGCCGGATCTCGCCGTCCGGGGCGATGAAGTCCTGAGCAAAGTCCACCACAGGCAGACCGAACACCCGACAGAACTGCCGCAGCCACGCGCAGTAGTTTTTCATCAGCCGGGCAGACTGCTCAAAATCCACCACCTGAGCCCAGGGGCGGGGGGCCTGCGTCCAGTCCACCGGCAGGGAAATGCCTACGAAGGGTTCCAGACCCTCGCCCATAAGCCGCTGGCACATGGCGGCCATGTTGGCCCGGGCCTGAGCATCCGTGCCGGAGAAGAACACGTCATTGCTGCCTCCCATGAGAAGGATGCGACTTTCCAGACGCTGGGTGCGGTCCAGACCGATGTCAGCCAGCACCTCCGGACCGAGCCGAGTCAGCATACCGCCGGTGGTGTCCCCGTTGATGCCCCGGTTGACCACCTGCCAGCCGGTCTCCTGCTCCACCAGAGTGGTCCAGCGTACGTTGCGGGACATACCGAAGCCAAAGGTCAGGCTGTCCCCCAGACAAAAGAGTTTCATAAGCTCACCTGTGTAGAATGATGATTGTTGGAAATATTATAGCATGAAGCCGCAGGCGCAATGGTATAATGTGCCATCATTTCCGGTTGCCGCGCAGCGGCGAGGGAGAGGGCTGAAATCAAAGGATAATATCCGCTTGCGGATATTATAGCATTGATAGGGCTTAAGAGCAAGGAGCGAAAAGAACAGAAGAAAAAACAGTTATTTATGGGAAAAGTTGACGAAAAGAGAACGAATATGATATACTTAGCAGGCTGCGCTCCGGCCCGGAAACGGACATAACGGGAGCACAACAAGTATAAGGAGAGAAATACATGCAAAAGAAAAATCAGTCTACGAAGGTCAGCCTGTACAATCGCTGCCTGAACGGAATCGAGCGGGTGGGTAACGGCCTGCCCCATCCTGTGGCCCTGTTTGCAATCTTCGCCCTGGCCATCGTGGTCATTTCCGCCGTGTGCGCCGCGCTGGGAGTGTCCGCCACCGGCAATCTGGTATCTAACGGCGAGCTGAAAGAGACCACAGTTACTGCGGTTAGTCTGCTGACCAAGGAAGGCCTGGCCTATATGTTTACCTCCGCGGTGAACAACTTCACCACCTATGCTCCTCTGGGCATGGTGCTGGTGGCCATGCTGGGCGTGGGTGTTGCCGAGCAGTCCGGTATGATCAATTCCCTGCTGAAAAATGTGGTGCGCGTCACCCCCAAGCAGATGCTGACCCCCGTGATCGTGTTCCTGGGTATCATGTCCAACGTGGCCTCCGATGCGGGCTACGTCATTCTGATCCCTCTGGGTGCCATGATGTTCCGCGCCTGCGGCCGTCACCCCATTGCCGGTCTGGCCGCCGCTTTTGCCGGCGTGTCCGGCGGCTTCTCTGCCAATCTGGTGGTGGGCACTCTGGATCCCCTGCTGGCCGGCATCAGTGAAGCTGCCGCGGTTATGGTGGACTCCGCCTATAAGGTGCAGGTCATGGGCAACTACTTCTTTATGTGCGCCTCCACCGTTCTGCTCACAATTCTGGGCACCATCATCACAGACAAGGTGGTGGAGCCCCGTCTGGGCACCTACAGCGGCGAGCTGGAGGGTGAAGAGGATGAATCCCTGATCACCGTGACCAGCACAGAGAAGAAGGGCCTGCGCAATGCGGGCATTGCCGCGCTGGTTTTTGTGGCGCTGATCGTGGCTGCCTGCGTTCCTGCCGACTCCTTCTTCCGCAATGCGGAGGGTCAGCTGCTGGGCAACACTCCTCTGGTCAACAGCATCGTGGTGCTTATCGCTCTGCTGTTCTTTATTCCCGGTGTGGCTTACGGTCTGAGCGTGGGCACCTTTAAGGACAACAAGGACGTTTGCAACGCCATGAGCAAGGCTATGTCCAGCATGGGTTCCTTCCTGGCTCTGGCCTTTGTGTCCGCTCAGTTTATCAAGTATTTTGAGTACACCAAGCTGGGCACCATCATCGCGCTGTCCGGTGCGGCATTCCTGAAGTCCATCAACATTGGCCTGATCCCTCTGGCAGTTATTTTTGTGATTTTCTCCGCGTTCATGAACCTGTTTATGGGGTCTGCTTCTGCCAAGTGGAACATTCTGGCCCCTGTGTTTGTGCCCATGTTCATGCTGATGGGCTACAGCCCCGAGCTGTGCCAGCTGATCTACCGCATTGGCGACTCCTGCACCAACATCATTACCCCTATGATGACCTACTACGCCGTGATTATCATCTTTGCCCAGCGCTATGACAAGCAGGCCGGCATCGGCACCATCACCGCCACCATGCTGCCCTATTCCGTGTGCTTCCTGATTTGCTGGACCATCTTTATGATCATCTGGCTGGCCACTGGCCTGCCCATCGGCATTGCTACCAGCCTGTTCTACCCCACGGTCTGATTCGTCACAACATACAGCCGGGCGGGCATCGCCCGGCTGTCATACTCTGAAAAGGAGCAGCTTATATGATCAACAAGGAACGACTTCTGAACACATTTTTGGACTATGTCCGCATCGACAGCGAGAGCCGGGATGAGGCCGCCATGGCCCGCCGGGTCATTGACGACCTGGCCGCTCTGGGCTGCGAGATCTATGTGGACAGCACCGCAGACAAAACCGGAAGCAACACGGGTAATGTGTATGCCACCCTGCTCGGTAATGCTCCCGGCGAGCCCATTGTGCTCAGCGCCCATCTGGACACCGTGGTGCCCGGCGTGGGGGTGGAGCCTGTGGTGGAGGACGGGATCATCCGCAGCAAAGGGGACACGGTACTGGGCGCGGATGACAAGTCCGGTGTGGCGGCCGTGGTGGAGGCTCTGCGGGTGGTGACCGAGCAGAACATCCCCCATCCCACCGTACAGGCGGTGTTCACCGTATGTGAGGAGATCGGCCTGTTGGGATCCGTGCATCTGGAGTATGACAAGCTGGCGGGCAAGCAGGCCATTGCGCTGGATACCGGCACCCCCGGCGTCATCGTCACCAGCGGTCCCGGCCAGTACAAAATCGAGGCCACGGTGGTGGGACGCAAGGCCCACGCGGGTGTGGCGCCTGAGCAGGGCATCAGTGCTATTCAGGTGCTGGCAGAGGCTATTGCCAACATGAAGCTGCTGCGGATCGACCCCGAGACCACTGCCAATATCGGAGCTATCCATGCCGATTACCCTACCAACATTGTGGCCGAGCGGGCCACCATGAGTGCCGAGTGCCGCAGCCGAGATGCCGCCAAACTGGAGGAGCAGGCTGAGCATATGGAGGCCTGTCTGCGTGTTGCCTGCGAGAAGTACGGTGCTGCTCTGGAGTTCAAGCGTGCCAAAGCCTATGAGGCGTTCTGCCATAAGCAGGACGCGCCCGTGATTCGCCGGGTGGCCGCGGCCATGACGGCGGCTGGTCTGAACCCCGCCCTCAAGCCCAGCGGCGGCGGAAGCGATGCCAACAATATGTGTGCCCGCGGCATGGAAGCCGTGGTGGTGGGTACCGGTATGGACAAGGTGCATACCACCAACGAGCAGATCGCCGTGGCCGATCTGGAAAGCACTGCCCGCATGGTGCTGGAGCTGATCAAAGCCTGATAAAATGCCCCGCTGCACAGCAGCGGGGCATTTTTCATCGGTTGAGCATCCACACCCCAAAGGTGAGATATCCCGCAAAGGCGACCCAGAGCAAATAGGGGATCTGGAGCAGTGCGGCCGTTTTATCCACCTGATAGAAGCTGACCGTCATCCAGAGGATGAGCAGCCACAGGGCGATCAGCCAGAAGAAGGCGAAAGCATAGGCCTGCAGGTTGAAGAATACGATGCTCCACAGGAAGTTGAAGGCCAGCTGGATGAGAAACAGCAGCAGGCCCCGGGACCTGGCGTTGGAGGCGGGGGCCAGGTAGACCCGGGCCGCACCAACTCCCATCAGAGCATAGAGAATGGCCCACACAATGGGGAAGACGAACGGGGGCGGGGAGAGTGGCGGTTGGACGACCGTTTGGTTGTAGAGTTCCACTCCCTCCCGGGTCAGCCAGCCGGACAGGGCGCCAACCCCCTCTGCCAGTGCGATCCAGAACAAATATACTTTCCAGTTGCTTTTCATACACATCACCTGAGCTTATCCTATGTGGGGACGGTACAGGTTATGCCAAAGAAAAGGCGCTGACCGTGCGGTCAGCGCCTTTTTGCTCAGGCAGAATAAATTTTCTTCATCCACTTGCCGCTTTTCAGCCGGAAGAAGCACCACACACACTTGATGATCTGATCAATCTTCAGGAAGGTGTAGATCCAGAAGGCGGGCCAGTGAAACACCAGACCGGCCAGATAGCCCAGAGGGATGGAGGCAACCCACAAAAACAGGATGTCGCCGGCCATGAGGAACTTGGTATCGCCGCCTGCCCGGAGCACACCCTTGGTGAGGATGGAGCTCATGGACTGGAAGATGACGATGATGAGGATGGCATCCATCAGCTCCCAGGCAATGGCCTTGGCTTCGGGCGAGACCTTATAGAAGTTGATGATGGGAGCGCGCAGCAGCAGGATGACGAAGGCGGCAAAGCAGCCAATGAGAAAGCTCATGAACAGGAAGGCATAGCCTTGCTTCTGGGCTTTTTCAAAGTCGCCCTCGCCCATGGTGTGGCCGGTGATAATGCCGCTGGCATTGGACACGCCGGTGGTGAGCACGGAGCTAAGCTGTTGGGTAACCATGGTGACGGAGTTGGCCGCCACGAAGGCCTGGCCGATGTGGCCCATGACCATGGACACGGCGTTGTTGCCCAGGGCCAACAGGGAGTCGCTGATGAGGACAGGGATGCTGATGCGGATATACTCATGGAGCAGGTCGCCGCACTTCATAAATGCATCTTTGAGACGGTAGCCCATGCGTTTGTCAACAAAAAAGAACCAGCCGCAGATGGCAAACAACTCAAAAACACGGGCGATAAGGGTGCCCAGGGCGGCGCCGGCGATCTCCATTCGGGGCGCACCCAGCTTGCCGAAGATGAACACCCAGTTAAAAAAGACGTTGACGAAAAAGGCGGCGATGGAGGTGAACAGGGGAACCTTCACCTGACCCACGGAGCGCAGCACGATGGTGCAGGTGAGGCTGAGGCCCATGCAGAAATAGGTGGGCAGCAGCCAACGCAGGTAGATCATACCGTAATGGATGATGGGCTCGTCCGGGGAGTACATGCGCATAATGAGCCGGGGGATCAGCAGGGTGGCCAGCGTGAAGATGGAGGCAAAGGAAACGACCAGCCGCAGCATGATTGTGACGGATTTTTTCAGGCTGTGCAGGTCCTGCATGCCCCAGTAGCGGGAGGTGAGCACCGAGGCGCCCATACCGATACCCATGCAGCAGATCATGAACAGGTTGATGAACTGACCGGCCAGAGCGGAGGCGGACAGCTGGGCATCGCCCATGCCGCTGAGCATGATGGTGTCCATCAGGTTGATACCTACGGTGATCAGGGACTGCAGGGAGACGGGGATGGCGATACGGGCCATGCGCCGATACAGGTCTTTTGTGCCCAGATAATCGCGCAACCGGATGTTCGTTGACATGGTGAGGACTCCTTTGGGTATGTTTGCCTGTCTATTATAGCAGAAAAAGAGTGTAGATGCACGGGGTTATACGTCAAAAGAAAAAGTTTCCCGTGGAAATCCACGGGAAACTTTAAAAGAGGTGAATTTACAGAACCTGACCCTTGAAGATGACCTTCTTCACGTTGACCCGGTCGTCCACGATGACCAGATCGGCCAGCTTGCCTACGGCGATCTCGCCGCGGTCGGTATAGCCCATGACGCGGCAGGGGTTATAGGTGGCCATACGGAAGGCCTCCACCAGAGAGGCGCCGGTATGGACCATGAAGTTGCGCACACCTACGTTCAGGGTCATGTTGGAACCGTCGATTTCGCCGGCGTGGTCAAAGTTGATGTCAGTGATGTACTCCAGTCCGGGGAGTGCCGCGCCGGTGCCGGCGGAGGCATCGGAGATTAGGATGACCTTGTCGTCGCCCTTGATCTTGCGGATGAGCCGCTGCATGTAAGGGTCCACATGGATGCCCTGACTGTCAGAGATGATCTCTGCGTAGATGCTGTCATTGTAGCTGACCGTCTCATCCACGCAGACGCCGCGGCACTCGGGATATTTGACGATGGTGCCGGTGGCGTTGGTGTGGTGGGTGCCCAGACACAGGCCCTGAGACAGGAAGGGCTCGATGTGGTGAGGCTCCGCCTCGGAGTGACCCACCGCAAAAAGGACACCCGGATTGATGCGCTTGGCATCCCGGACGAACCAGTCGATGTGCTCACGCTCGGGGGCGAGCGTCCACACCTTTACGGCGTCTCCGGCGGCCTCCAGAACAGGCAGGTAGTCGGCAGGGTCGATATCCTTGGCCCAGGGACAGTTTTCTCTGGAAGAACCGTAGTCAGGGTTCATATAGGGGCCTTCCACATAAATGCCCACCATGTTCTGACCCTCGGGCTTTTTCATGGCATCCCGGATCAGGTGAAGGGCGTCGATCATGCGCTGCTGATTCAGCTTGAAGTACAGCGTGGGCTGGATGGTGGTGGTGCCGTACTTCAGGTGGCTCTGAGCCACGTAGATGGGATCCTCGAAGAACTCCACACGGCGGAAGGCGTGGGTGTGGATGTCCACGAAGCCGGGGCCAACGTAGGTACCCTCGGCATCCACGATCTCACAGCCCTCGGGGATGGGGGTGGTACGCATGGGGCCGAAGCCCACGATCTTGTCCCCGTCTACCAACAGGATGGCCTCGGGGATGAGGTGGTCGCGCATGACCAGCTCGGCATTGATAATAGCAAGCATATGGAGCGCCCCTTGTTAGTTGTTGATGTTCTGCACTTTGCCGCCAAGGATGACCGTGGAAACATTCATCTTGTGGTCGGTGATGATCAGGTCGGCCCGCTTGCCCACGGCGATCTCGCCGCGGTCGGTAAGACCAACTGCCTTTGCCGGATTGTAAGAGCCCACCTTAAACGCATCCACAATGGAGGCACCGGTGTGCTTCATCCAGTTACGGCAGGCCACATTCAGGGTCAGCTTGGAGCCGGAAATGTCGATGCCGCCGGATTTTCTGTAAGTAAAGTTCAGATCCGTGACGTGCTCAAGGCCGGGAACCAGCATAGGCTCGTGGATCGTCTGATCGGAAATCAGGATGATTTTGTCATCGCCCTTGATCTTGCGAACCAGTCGTTGCATATAAGGATCCACATGGATACCCATGCTGTCGGAGATGATCTCGGCATAGATACCGTCGTTGTAGTTGACGGCTTCGTCCACGCAGACACCGCGGCACTCAGGGTAGTTGACGATGGTGCCGGTGGCGTTGGTGTGGTGGGTGCCAATGCACAGACCGTAGGGCATGAGAGCTTCGATCTGCTGGGGGGTGGCCTCGGAATGGGTCACGGCAAAGCGCACCTCGGGGTTGGCGGCCTTGGCGGCCTTTACAAAGCGCTCCAGACCCCGCTCGGGAGCCAGACCCCACACGCGGATGATATCTGCACCGGCGGCAAGCAGGGGCTCATAATCTTCCGGAACGGGATCAAAAACGCGGGGCTGATTGGGGCCGGCCATGTTGGACATGGAGCCAAAGCCCGGGTTAATGTAGGGACCCTCCATATAGATACCGGCAATGATGGAACCCTCGGGGGCTTCCATTGCCTTGCGGATGCCATCGATCTGCTCCAGATAACCGGGCAGGGTACCGCGGGTGCTGGGGGTGGCGAGAATCGAGGTGGTGCCGCACTGCAGATGCTCCTGTGTCGCCTTTACCGGATCGTGGATAAAGCGAACGCCCGTGCCGGAATGGCAGTGGATGTCCACAAGGCCGGGACCTACGTACAGGCCCTTGGCATCGATGATCTCACAGCCCTCGGGGATAGGAGTAGTGCGCATCTCGCCAAAACCGGCGATTTTGCCGTCCTCTACGAACAGAACGGCCTCGGGGATGAGGTGGTCACGCACGACCAGCTCGGCATTGATGATAGCAAGCATAATAAGAACTCCTTTACGGCAGAAAGTGGGGGTGCGGTTGGGATCAGCCAAAGATCATGCGGCCAAACGCCTCGGGCTGATGGAAGAAACAACGCCGGTCCATGGAGACGCGATTCCAGCTGATGGAGTGGGGGTTCTGGGTCTTGCCCCCGCACTTATAGCAGTTGACGCGCATGGCCTTGCCGGGTTCCGCCTTGAAGTCGGGGAAGAAGCGGCGGATGAAGTGATAGGGGATCTGGAAGGTCAGTTCCCAGCCGCCGTCAAATTCGGTGACCTGAGGACGGAACTCATCGTTGTCCTCCTCCGGGACAAGGCGGACCAGATCGTCGATGCCGGAGCCGAAGCCCAGATAGCGGCAGCAGTTGGGGTTGTACTCAAGGTTGAAATAGCGCAGGTCTCCCTCCATGGGGCAGACAAAGAATTCCAGACAGCTGTCCTCGCAGATTTCGTCCAGCAGGCCGGTCAGCTCCTTGCGCAGCACGGGCTCCAACGCCCGCTGGCGGATCAGCAGGGCGTCTTGGTTATAGGCGACCTGAGTCCAGGCGCGTACAGGGGTCTCATCCAACGCTCTGCGGTAGGAAACATCGAGCTCCAGAGCGGGAATAGAGTCCCAGTCGGGAGTCCCAGTGACTTTGGTCACGGTATAGGTTTTCATGGCAAGACTCCTTTCGGTACAGCGGCGGATGTTATTTGCAGAATAGCACAAAAACAGGGCAAAAGCAAGGGTGGGCAGGGGTTGGTGACGCTGAAAACGCAACAGAAAATTGCCAAACTATGACAGAATATTGCTCTTCGAAAAAAGGAAAGTGGTGATAAAAGTATCGGCCCCCCTGGGGGTCAATTTTAGCAGAGGGGGTTACAGGGGGGGCAGTAGCGCGTCGGCTGTATCAGCCAGCATTTCGGTTGTGCCCGGGAGATAGCGATGTTGCGGGGTTCGTAGCAGCCGTTGGTCTGGCAGGAACTAAGGGTCAAGGGGATTTTGGAATTGGCCCGCACGTAGATGGGATCAAGCACATATCCCGCACGACGTAATAGCTGCCGATGCGCACGCTCAGAGGCGGAGTGATATCCAACCGGGCAAGCTGGCGCTGCAAGCATTCATCGTCATGATACGCGGTTCTTTTGTTACAAGAGGACTTGCGCGGTCAGGATAACATGAGCTGATGGGGGAAGCAACGGAAAAACGTGCGATCCTATACGAAAAAGGTGCAAATTGTTGTGGGAATACGGGAATAAAAAAGATGGCTCCGCCAGGCGGAGCCATCTTTTGAAAACAGGGGTATCAGCCCTTGACGGAGCCGATCATAACGCCGGACTTGAAGAACTTCTGGACGAAGGGGTAGGCGGCGATAATGGGAGCGGAGGAGACCACGATCAGAGCGTACTTGATCAGGTCGGCCATGCCGGCCATCTGAGCGATCAGCTCGGGATCGTTAATCTCAGAATAGTCGATCTTGGAGGCGGCCAGAATGTCGCGCAGGACGATCTGCAGGGGCTGCAGTTCGGGCTTGCGCAGATAGACCATGGCGGTGAAGTAGCTGTTCCAATGGCCGACGGCGTAGTACAGAGTGACCACGGCGAGCACGGACTTGGACAGGGGGAGCACGACGCTCCACAGGGTGCGCAGCTCGGAGCAGCCGTCGATGCGTGCGGCCTCGATCAACTCGCCGGGGATGCTGTTCTTGAAGTAGGTGCGGATGATGATCATGTTATAGGTGCTGATGCCGCCGATCAGGATCAGGGCCCAGCGGGTATTGGTCAGATGCAGGTTGCTCATCAGCAGATAGGTGGGGATCAGACCGGCAGAGAACATCATCAGGAACGTGAACATTCCGGTGACCAGCTTTCTGCCCTGATAGTTGGGGCGGGACAGGGGGTAAGCCACCAGCACGGACAGAACCATGTTCAGGATGGTACCGAACACGGTGTAGAAAATGGTGTTGCCGAAGCCGGTCCAAACGCTCTTGTAGTTAAAGATGACCTTATAGCCCTGCAGGGAGAAATCCACGGGCCACAGCAGAACCTGGCCGCTGGAAACGGCAGCGCCGGAGGAGAAGGAGCAGGACAGAACGTAAATGATGGGATAGCCGACGATCAGCAGCAGCAGGACCAGAATGATATCAGTGGAAGCATACAGCAGCTTATCGTCCCAGGAGCGTTTTCTCTTGATTTTAATGTCGTGATGCTTTTTAGCCATTTTCGTCCTCTCCTTTCCTTAGAACATACCCTGTTCGCCGTTGGTAAGCTTATTCACGATGGCGTTTACCAACAGCAGCATGGTGGTGTTGATCACGGAGTTGAACAGGTCGATGGCGGAGGCGTAGGACATCTGCATCTTAGTCAAACCTGTTTTGTAAACGTAAGTAGAGATCACTTCGGAGGTGGACAGGTTCAGGTCGTTCTGCATCAGATAGACCTTTTCGTAGCCCACGGTCATAATGGTGCCGAAGCGCATGATCAGCATGATGGAAACGGTGGGCATGATGGCGGGCAGGTCCACATTCAGCACGCGCTTCCAGCGGCTGGCACCGTCCAGCTCGGCGGCTTCGTGCAGCTCGTGGGACACGCCGGAAAGGGCGGCTACATAAATAATGGTATTCCAGCCCATCTGCTGCCACACGCCGGACCAAACGAACAGGTGAGGGAACGTGCCGGCGCTGGCGCGGATGTCGGGGGCAACGCCGATACCGCCAAACATATGGTAGAAGGTACCAACAACGCCGCACACGGGATTCAGAATCTGGTTGATGATACCTACCAGAACCACGACGGAAATGAAGTGGGGCATGTAGGCCACGTTCTGAGTAACCTTCTTCAGTACCTTGCGCTCACTGACATGGAGCATCAGCGCCAGAATGACGGGAATGGGGAAACCGACCAGCACCGAATAGATAGAGATGATCAGGGTATTGGAAATGATCTGTCCGAAGTTGTAGGCCTCGAAGAACGTGATGAAGTGCTTAAAGCCGACCCACTCGCTTCCCCAGATACCTGCACGGGGTTTGAAATCCTTGAAAGCGATCTGCAGACCGTACATAGGAACGTAACGGAAGAGCAGAATGTAGGCTACGGGCAACAGGCACAGCAGATGCAGCTGCCAGTTCTTGCGGAACCGCACCAGAAATTTGTGGAAACCACTCTGGTTTTTCTCGAGGGCCAGAGCGCTGGGCGCGGCAGGGGTGGTTTGCGTTGTTTTCATGCGCGAACTTCCTTTCGTGTGGTTTGCTTCCCACTGTTTGGGGTTTTGTCCCATTTTGCAGCGGCGTACAGACAGAATGGGAAAACATACATCCATACAACATATTTTAATCCCGGAGCGGTCAAAATGCAAGAGGCGAAGGAGCATTTTTTTGTGCATTTGGAACAAGTCACAAGAAGAGGAATATGTTGTGGCCTTGCCCCCGGGGAGCGTGCATATGATGTGTACACTTCGGACCGGAGGTGAGTGCGGGGAAGGAATAAGCGTGTGCAAAAAGCGATTTTTCCTGCATATGGTGAATATGACAGAGAAAACCGGATTCTGCACACCGTTTTCATTCACATTCTAAAACAAAACGGGGAATAAGACAACAAGCAATCTGGCAAATTCACTTGCATTTTCCGCACAGACTGGCAAAAAAGAAGAAAACTGGCGAAAATGGCATTGCAAATTCGGCCAGTCACAACTTATAATAGAAGTGAAAAATGACAGAAATCCACTGTGCAAAAAGGAGAGAGAGTATGAGAAGAAGGATTCGGCAGCGGATATCCAGGCTGTCGCTGTTTTGGCGGTATTTTTTCCTGCTGGTAACAGTGGTTCTTGTTTTTGTGATAGCATTTACCGAGGCGACCCGGCAATTTACAGGAACACTGCGCGATTCCTATCAGGAACAGGTACAAAGCAGCTTTGAGAAAAATGCCGAGCTGTTTGCCAGAGATCTGGCCCTGTTTCACTCCTTGCCTATGGCTATGGAGGACACAGAATACTATTTTGACGTAGCCCACAAAAGTGTGCAGGAGGTCCCGCAGTACATCTTTCGTTTGTCTGACTTCAAAAATTCCTTCGTGCTGCAGTGTCAGTTGCTGGACTTGCCCTCGGAGGGCTTCGTGTACTTCAGGGACAGTCAGGCCTGCGTGACCCGCAAGCGCATTTTTACTGACGTAAAGAATTGTTTTGAATCTTATGTTATATACAGTAATGGTACCGCTGTGCCGGAATTACTTCGTGAGGGAGAACTGTCCATTGGATACCGGCTGCTCCCGGCAGAGGAGGTGTCTGTGGGGGGGCAGACAGATGTGTGCCTGACCATGCTGGTCCAGTCTGCGGGAAGAGAAGCGGTTTACGGATTCCTCTATCCGGTAGAGAGCCTGCTGGAATTTTTTCAGATCAATGCTCTGCCGGCGGATACCCGTTTCGAGTTGACTCGCGCGGACGGAGTGGTTCTCTATGCCTATGGCGACAGGGCACAGGCGCGTGGGGATGATATCCGGCTGACTTGTGAACTGCCGGCCTTGTCCAGTACGGCTGTGATCAGCATCCCGGGTGCTTATTTCAAAGCTACCGTGAGTCGGGATCAAACGGCGGCGCAGATCATCTTTTTTCTGTCCGTGATGATAGGTATTGCTCTGTGCTTCCTGTTTTCCCACATCAGTGCCAAACCCATACGGCAGCTGATTCGCAGCCATGCTGCTGACCCGGATGCTCCGGTGAATGAGCTGATGGCCATTGACAGTGCACTGAAAAATGCCAAGGAGAAGACTGTGGCGCTGAGCGGGATGCTCATGTCCAGCCTGCTGGTGCGGGCCTTTTCCGGATTAACGATACCGGAGGAAGAATACCGGAAAATTTCAGCTGCGTTCCCGGTGTTTGCAAACGCTCTGCGTGTGGCCATTGTGCGGGATCGGAGCACAGAGACTGACGGGGAAGAAGAGAATGCGGGCATCAACCGTCTGAGACTGGCGCTTCCGGAAGAATTTTTGTGTGAATACGTAAATCTTCAGGAAACAGTGGTCCTTTTTCCGGACAGAGAGAAGCTGTGCGAGCAGCTTCAGGAGGTGGTGCTGGAACTGAACGCGGGCGCGGAGCGGGATGTGCGTTTTGTGTGCGGGGTCAGCGAACCCTTTGCCGGAGCGGAACATATCAGTCAGGCCATCCGGCAGGCGCAGTTCTGTCTGCCCGAGAACGGTGAACGGGTGCTGGTGCAGATGGCTCAGGACGAGGAACAGGGAGCCGCGGCGGAGGGGATGGATCTGATGCAGCTGCAGCAGGCGCTCACCTGCTGGAACCGGCAGGAAGCATTGGCACAGATCGAACAGATTGCAGCCTTTGTGGGCAGAAACAGTGCGGTGCGGCCTCAGGAGCTGTTTTACAGCGCGCTGTTCCTGCTGCGAGACAGTGCCAATTCGGCCAGATTGTCTTTTGATGAGTATGAGCACATGACCTATCAACCCACCAGCTCTCCTGTGGCCAATCTGCGCAGGCTGAAAGGGGTCGTCAATGACCTGTTTGAGCAAAAAGCGGCCGTGCAGATGACGGACAAGCAAGTGCTGTGCGATGAAATTGTTCAGTATGTGAAGAACAATTACTCGGATCCGGATCTGTGCATGGCATCTCTTGCCAAGCAGTTCTTTGTCTCCGAACGGTTTGTATACAACGCCGTGCAGGAAACTACGGGTATGAATGTGAGCGCCCTGCTGCTGCAGTGCCGCATGCAGGAGGCGGCACGGCTGCTGCGCGACACGCAAGAGAATGTGGGGGGCGTTGCCCAGAAGTGCGGCTATCCCGTGGAAAGTACATTTTACCGCAATTTCAAAAAGTATTACCATATGACCCCGGCGGAGTATAAAAGCGCCCACTGAAGAAAGGAAACACCATGAAAAACATTTTATCTTATGATTCCAAGCTTATGATTATGCTGGAGGGTTTGGCGAACACCATGCTGCTGAACATCCTGTTTCTGATCTGCTGTGTGCCGGTGGTCACCATCGGCGCAGCATTTACGGCCCTGTTCGGCGCCTGTCGGGCGCTGATGAATGATGAACCCTGCTTCCGGGCCTTTTTCCGGGGGCTGCGATCCGGATTCAAGCGGTCTACTCTGGCGTGGCTTATTCAGGGACCCGTGCTGGCTGTGCTGGCGCTGACGGCCCACTCTGTCTGGGTGTATATGAACGCAGGAGTAAAAATGGGCATGTTTACCCTGATTGTAGCGCTGGTTGGGCTGGTGATCGCACTGGCGGTCACTATGATGACCTATCTGTTTTATTCCCGGTTTGAGTGCAGCCTGTGGCAGTTGCTGAAAAACGGACTGTTTATGACCCTGGCCTATTTTATCCGTGCAGTCATCATCGGCCTGTTCAACTGGGCGCCGGTTATTATGTTCTTTTTGGTGCCGTATACGTTTTTGCGCCTGTCCATCGTGTTTGTGGTTTTGTGGTTCGGCGTGTCGGCCAGTCTGTCCGTCTGGCTGATGAAAAAGCCCTTTGCCTCACTGGAACAGGCGGCGCGAGGGGCGGAAACCTGAGCGCGGGAGCCAAATAACATTTAAGTCATGTGACCGACTGCGGAGAGGAGAGAAAGCATGGCGCGAAAGAAAACGGCAACCGGAGTGATCACCTGGGCGGTCA
Source organism: Oscillospiraceae bacterium (assembly GCA_015068065.1). Taxonomy (GTDB): domain Bacteria; phylum Bacillota; class Clostridia; order Oscillospirales; family Oscillospiraceae; genus Lawsonibacter. Next base: position 19,703 of record SVLE01000001.1, read on the forward strand.
TCGTTCTGACAGTGGTGCTGTTTTTCTATACCCTGCGTGCTATCAGCGGTGAAACACAGTACAGCTATTATACCGTTGCTTCGGTATTTGTAGAGCTGATGTTTATCCTGTTGAGTGCGTCCACCTATCTGGATATTCTGCGAGGCAGCCGGACCAGACGGATGTTCGTACAGCTGTTTTTGTGGATGATTGCTATTGTCAGCATAGGAATGCTGGGTGATGTGTTTGCCTGGGGAATTGGCATGGAACGGTTCGGGTGGGCGCCCTTTACCCGTTGGATGGGAGCGTTTTTGCGAGATGCCATGGGCTTTCCGCTGATCGTCGTGTACAGCACCTATCTGATCAGCTATATCAATCAGGATCCGCAGGTGCTCTCTCGATATGCGTGGCTGGTGGGTGGTCTGTGTGCCGACGGGCTGATTTTGGTCGTTATTGCCCAGTTTACCGCCGTGAGTGAGGCCCAGACGTGGTACTTATGGGACTATCCATGGCTCTTTTTGTTTTTTTTGGCACTGCCCATGGCCGTGAATATCGGCATCATCTTTTATTTCCGAAAGGCGCTGACCAACCGGAAGGCTATTACCTTTATTTTATATGAACTGCTGGTGCTGCTGGCGGTGATGGTGGATATTTTGGTGGAGGAGATGACGCTGGCTTATGCCATGGCAGCCTTTGCCCTGCTTCGTATTTACATCAGCGTACAATTGGAATACGAAAAGCAGCAGGAGGAACAGTTGGTGCAGCAACGCATCTCCATCATGCTCAGCCAAATCCGTCCTCACTTTCTCTATAATGTCCTGACCGGGATACGGACCCTGTGTCGTGAGGCTCCACCGAAAGCGGAAGAAGCGCTGCTGGAGTTTACCAGCTATCTGCGGGCGAACCTGAATTCGCTGACAACTGAGGAATGCATACCCTTTGTTCGGGAACTGGAACATACCCGGCACTATATTCAATTGGAAAAGATGCGCTATGGGGATGATCTGAAGGTAGAATTTCACATCGGTGCAGACCAGTTTTCAATCCCAGCCCTGACGCTGGAACCTATTGTGGAAAATGCGGTAAGGCATGGAGTGATGCAGCGGGAGCAGGGAGGAACGATCACCATTCAAACTTCCGCCGGACCGGATGGATGGCGCATTACGGTGACGGATGATGGCGTGGGCTTTGACACACAGGCGCTGGACGGAAGTGGGACGGTGCATGTGGGGATGTCCAATGTCCGGGAGAGATTGAGCGCGATGTGCGGCGGCACACTGAGGGTGTCGTCCGTGCCCGGTGCGGGCACACAGGTGGAACTGTTTATTCCGCGGCAAGAGGTGGAGGAAGAATGAAACGTCGGTTTTTGGCGGTGGACGATGAGCGCCTGGCGCTGGCAGACATGACAAACGCATTGGAACGGGCTTGTCCGGATGGAGAGATCAGCGCGTTCACATCGCCCACAGCGGCGCTGGAGGCAGTGCGGGCCGGCCGCATCCGACCGGAGGTGGCCTTCCTTGATATTCAGATGCGCGGTTGGACCGGACTGCAGTTAGCCACGGAACTGCGCAGACTGCAGCCGGAGATCGAGGTGGTTTTTGTTACTGCGTTTTCTCAATATGCGCTGGAGTCCTATGCGCTGCATGCCAGAGGATACTTACTAAAGCCTGTGACCGAACAAGCAGTTCGGGAGGAACTGGATGTGATTAACGGAACGGTTCGCAGCACCGGAGACCCTAAGGTGCTGCAGGTGAACTGTTTTGGCAACTTTGAAGTGTTCCGGGCGGGGACGCCGTTGGTTTTTCCCCGGGCAAAGGCGAAGGAGTTGTTCGCGTATCTGGTTTGCCGCAACGGAGCGGGTTGCACCACCAGAGAGATCGCCGCCGCCCTTTTCGAAGACAGGGAGTATGACAGCTCCCTGAAGAATCAGATGGAGACATTCAAGTCAAGCCTTATGAAATGCCTGCGGGAGGCCGGCTGCGAGGATGTTGTTGTGAAAAGCCATAATTCCATTGGAGTTGTGCCGGAAAAGCTGGATTGTGACTATTACCGTTTTCTGGCGGGAGAGGCGAAAGCGTTGGCTGCGTTTGCCGGGGAATTTATGGGCCAATACAGCTGGGCAGAACCGACTGCAGGGGCGCTGACGCAAGTGACGATGTCATCTCTTGCAGAAAATGGGGGATAAACATACTAAAAGAAGCTGGAAATGAATCCTGGGATTGTTGTCCTTTCGTTGTCCTTGTGGTGCTATAATTCGACTATAACCGCCAAATTGGCGGAAATTGTTACAAGGAGGAGAAAATAATGGAGGAAAACAAAACCCTACAGCACGAAGAAGGTGCTCTGAAAGTAACCAAGCTGACCCTGTATGAAGCAATCGCCATCATCGTGGGTGCCAACATCGGTTCCGGCATCCTGGGCCTGGCCTATTCGTCCCGTCTGGCCGGCTGGCCCATTCTGGTCCTGTGGCTGATCGTAGCAGGTGTGTTTACCACGTTCTCTATGCTGTACGTGGCGGAGACCGCCCTGCGCACCAAAAAGCCGCTGCAGCTGCCCGGTCTGGCTCAGAAGTATGTGGGTAAACTGGGTTCCGTCCTGATTTTCATCTCGGTGTGCGCCAACTCCATTGGCTGCATGATCGCCTACACCACCGGTTCCGGCAACATTCTGTGCGAACTGTTCAACCTGCCTAACTGGGCGGGCAGCCTGATCTTCACCGTCCCCTGCGTCCTGGTCGTGTGGCTGGGCCTGAAGGCCACCGGTTTGTGGGAGAAGTTCGTTTCCACCGGCATGGTCGTTCTGCTGGGTGTGATCATCCTTGCCTCTTTCCTGTCCGGCAAGGCCGATCCTTCCCGCGTGATGTACGCTGACTGGACCTATGCCGTACCTCTGCTGAGCAGCGCTATCTTCTGCTACATCGCTCAGTACGCCGTTCCCGAGCTGGCCCGCGGCATGCGCCACGAGGCTAAGAAGCTCCCCATTGCCATCATTGCCGGAATGTTCATCACCGGTCTGCTGCTGGCCGTTGTTCCCTTCGCCGTTCTGTCTCTGACCGGCGCTGAGAACGTGACTCAGGTTGCTACTCTGGCTTGGGGCCAGGCTCTGGGCACTTGGGCTCTGTTCACCGCCAACATCTTTGCCCTGTGCGCCATGATGACCTCTTACTGGGCTGTGGGCGGTTCCATGCTCACCAACATCGTTGACATGTTCAAGCTGAAGGACGAGCATGACAAGAAGACCCGTCTGATCGCCATTGCCTGCACTGTCATTCCCCCCTTCATCCTGGCTTACGGTGGTTTTGTCAGCTTTGTGGACGCCATCGGTTGGGCCGGCACCTTCGGCGGCGTGATCATGTCCATCATCCCTGTCCTCATGGTCAACAAGGCCCGCAAGACCGGCGATATCGAGCCCGAGTGGAAGTGCGGCTGGTATGCCCACCCCGCCGTTCAGGCTACCATCATTGTGGTCTTCGGCGCTGCGGCGATCTACTTCATCTGCTCCATGTTCGGCATCCTGCCTGCCGGCTGGTAATGCCGGGAAAGGACGGTGCTCCTTATGCGTGTTATTCCAAAAGATAAAGTCATCTTCCACTTCAACACCACCAACAAGGCCAACTATACCGTCCAGGACGGTGAGGTCTTCTGGGTGGAGGCGGATGACTGCTACTCCGGACAGATCACTGATGCCAGCGTGAAGCGCACGGATATTGACATCAGCATTATGGACTGCGCGGTTGGCCCCATCGATGTGGAAGGGGCAGAGCCCGGCGATACCCTGTGTGTCGAGGTGATGGCAATTGATCTTGCTGACCACGGCATTATGGTGACCAACTGCGGTCTGGGTGTTCTTGGCGACCGAATTACCGAGCCGGACACCAAGATCATTCCCATCAGTGATGGTTTTGCTCACTTCTCTGACACCATCAAAATCCCGCTCACACCCATGATCGGCGTTATGGGCGTAGCTCCCAAGTCCGGTGAGATCCACTGTGCTGTCCCCGATGATCACGGCGCCAACATGGATACCAAGCTGGTCAAGGTGGGCTCCCGGGTTTACTTCCCTGTGGCCCAGAAAGGTGCGGGGTTAGCTGTGGGCGATATGCACGCCTGCATGGGCGACGGCGAGCTGTCCGGCACGGGAATCGAGATTGCCGGCCGTATGTGCCTGAAGGTTACGGTTTACAAGGACCGGCCCATCGAGCGGCCTGTGATCGAGACCTATGACGGCATCTACTTTCTGGCTTCCCGTCCTACGCTGGATGAGAGTATCAAGGTGGCTACTTCCGATGTGGTGGACTTTTTGATGAAGAAGCTGGATCTGAACTTCCCCGATGCCTACCGCCTGATGAGTGCCACTTGTGACGCCCAAATCTGTGAGGTGGTGGATGACAACGTCACCGTCCGCCTGCACTGCCCTAAGTTTGACACCCGAATTCAGACACTGTAAACACAGTGTTCCGTTTCTCCACTCCACCCACCCCCGATGCAGATGCATCGGGGGTGGGTGTTTTTGCGGGAAAGGCTTGGAACAATAAGGTTTACAGGAGAAACAAGAAATGATACAATTAATAAAATATAGGTTTGCTATGTGAATGAGGAGAGGGGGGATTCCCTTGAACAGGAAACGCGTATGTATTTACTGCCAGAAATGGGAATCCGGTGGGATCGAGTCATTCCTGTATAATGTGTTGTCCCGCACAGATCTATCCGCACTTGAGGTTGACCTTGTGGTGGAACAGCTGGGCGAGAGCGTGTTTACACAGCGGCTGCGGGAAAAGGGAATTTGTTTTGTTGAATTGTCCGGAAGTGTCCGCCGCGCAAAAGAAAATGAAAGGGCCTTTCGGCGGCTGCTTGCTGTGGGGAACTACAGTGCCGTTTGGCTGAATGTGTATCAGGGGATGGCACTGCGGTATTTGCGTATGGCAAAGACTGCGGGGGTTGGTGTGCGGATCGCGCACAGCCACAACACCGATTTGCGCCAAAGCCATACGCGGGAAATCAAGCTATGGCTGCATCGGCGTTACAGTAAGATTTACGCAAAAGATGCAACGGCCCTTTGGGCGTGTTCGGAGGCGGCGGCGAAGTTTATGTTTTTGCCCACATTGCTGCAGGAACGCGGCTACACCTTTATTCCCAATGGGATTGAAACAGAACGTTTTCGATTTGACCCCGCTGTGCGGGAAACGGTGCGGCAGGAGTTGGGATTAAACGACCGCTTTGTCATTGGTAATGTGGGACGACTGTGCTATCAGAAAAATCAGTCGTTTTTGCTGGATGTGCTGGTGGAGGCGCGAAAACTCCGCCCGGAAAGCTGCCTGTTGCTGGTGGGCGATGGCGAGGACCGCCAGATGCTGGAAGAGAAGGCACAGGCGTTGGGCATTGCAGACTATGTAATGTTCTGCGGCACCACCAATCAAGTTGAAAAACTGTTTTGGGCTATGGATGTGTTTGCGTTTCCCAGCCGGTTTGAGGGGCTGGGGATCGTAGCGGTGGAGGCACAGGCGGCAGGGCTGCCGGTGGTTTGTTCGCAATACGTTCCCCAAGAGGCGAGCGTGACGGCCAGATTGAGAAAGCTTCCGCCGACGGCTGCGACAACATGGGCTGAAGAACTGTGTGGCAGCGTTGGAACGGAGCGGGAACTGGGCGCGCAAGAAGTTTTCTGCGCAGGGTTTGATGTGAATGCCGTGGCCAAGGCGGTAAAATGGTCTTAAAAGGAAAACGGCCTTTTGGGGATGCCGCCCATAAAGGGTGCATGGTCACCTGTGAAATAGGAGAAATAGCTGTATGGATAGGCAACCTGCAACAATCAATATCGCCATGATTTGCGATGATAATTATGCATTATGTACGGGCGTGGCGATAACATCGCTGAAGACGCACAGAGCGGCAGGAAGAGAATATTGTATTTACATCCATTGTGATGGGGTATTGGAAGAGAAAAAGAATCTCTTTTTAGCAATGTCTGAGCCCGGGTTTGAGATTCGCTTAATTGATGTGGTCAAAAAAAAGCCGCTGCGCGCCTTGGGGCGAATGGCTTATGCCAAACACGTTTCCCCCTCGGCGTTATATAAGTTTGATCTTCCGCAGACGCTGGGAAGACTGGACAAGGTTTTATATCTTGACGGAGATCTGATCATTCGAGACTCCCTTGAAGATCTTTATGATCTGGATATTTCCGATTGTTATGCTGCTGTATGCAAAGACATCGGCGCGGAAACATACCCGTCCCACTATAATTCGAGGCTGAAAATTCAACATAGCGGCTATTTCAATTCCGGTGTGATGCTGCTCAACCTGAAAATGCTCAGGCGGGATAAGATTTCGGATAAACTGTTGGAATACAAATTGAAAGGCATTAACCACTTTATGGATCAGGATGCGTTCAATGTTGTGTTCCAAGAAAAAGTGAAATATTTCTCTTTTCTTTACAACATGGGGATTTCCTGTTGGAGAGACCGGTCGGGAGCTGTACTGGCAGATTACTACGATCTGCCGGGATATAGCAGTAATCAGTTGTTCCGGGAGGCAAAGATCCTTCATCTGTCGGCACCTGAAAAGCCATGGCTTTATTATGATGCTATCGCGGCAGAGGAATGGTTTGTTCATTTTATCCGTTCGCCCTTCAGGCAGATGGAGCTGAATAGACGCGCCAATCCGGCGGCAAGAAACAAAATGACAACCGACTGCAACTACCGGGAAATTTGCTACGGCGATTCCTATCGTTCCGGAGCAGATGATGTGTTGGTGTCCGTAGTTATTCCTGTTTACAATGCCGAGAAGTATCTGCATAACTGTGTGGAGAGCCTGATGTCGCAAACACTCACGCAGGCAGAGTTTATTTTTGTGGATGATGAGTCTTCCGACAGCTCTGTTTCCATCCTTAAACACTATCAGAAGCTGGATGACCGGATTCAAATTTATCAGCAAAAAAATGCCCGCGCAGGTATTGCCCGAAATAACGGAATGTCCCACGCCACGGGCAAGTACATTACGTTTTTGGATAGCGATGACATTATGCTTCCCGATGCGCTGGAGGCCTTTTTTGCTCAGGCGGAAAAGACGAATGCCGATATCGTGATCTCCGCGGCATATTATTTTTCCGATGATGTCAAAAAACGAATTATCGCGGAGTGGTGTTTGCGGGAGAACTATTTGCCCAAAACAGAGGTGTTCTCGGTTGACACGCATGCAAAATATATCTTTCAGGTGTCTGCGGGCGCTCCCTGGGGAAAACTGTATCGAAGCAGTTTTTTAAGAGAACACGGACTCTATTTTCCCAACGCCCCAAGAGCAGAGGATTTCTTTTTTGTTTACTGGGCATTCGCTGCAGCGGAACGCATTACGACGACCAGAGAGAAGACCGTGCTTTACCGAATTGTGGCGGGCAACGGAAGTCTTGAGGACCAAAAAGACCGATATCCGACGGCCCAGAGTGACGTGCGCAAACAGTTATGGGAAAAGTTAAACGAAATAGGCGTTTACAACAAGGTCGAACAAAGCTTTATTAATAATACGGTGAATGGCCTAGTATACCATTTGCGGGGGTTCAAAACCGCGCAGGCTTTTGAGGCACTATATAACGAATTTAAGAATGTACAATGCTCCCTGTTTAAAATAAACATGGAAAATGAAGCGTATTATTATTCAAAGAGTGAGTATACCTATTTGAAAAAAGTGTACGATTCAGACAGTGCTGCAGATTTCTGGTCAAAGCAATATCGAAGACTGAAGAATGATACTGACTATTATTTGGGAGAGCCGCAGAAGACATCTGCGGGCAATATACCGGAGGGTATGAGCGTTGAAGCGATGGCCAGAGAGCTTGCGTTCTATCGCAGTGAAATTGATGCGATACATATGTCCTGGTCTTACCGTATCGGACGCCTCATTACCTGGTTGCCGAGAATGGTTCGGGGTGGGATTCGCTGTTATCACGAGCATGGTGCCCGCTATACTTGGGAGCGCATACTGATTCACCTCCATCTGAAGCGGGAGTGGAATGCGCAGAAAAAAGTGTTTCCTGCGGCATCGGTGAAAGCAAAACCGGAACCTTCTCGTGCGCTTTTGACCGCCGAACAAAAAGCAAATAAGGACTATGATTACTATTACGGCCTCTCTCCGGACAAATATAAGGAAGAAGTTGAAGAATGGTACAAAAGGATTACGGGGGAGAAGCTTGATTTGGATGCCCCGAAAACCTTTAACGAGAAAATCCAGTGGTTGAAGCTGTATGACAGTACGCCGCTGAAAACAAGGTTGGCCGACAAGTACTTGGTCCGTGACTGGGTAAAGGAAAAAATCGGGGAAGAATATCTCATTCCGCTGTTGGGAGCATGGGAGTCGTTTGATGAAATCGATTTTGACAAGCTGCCGGATCAATTTGCATTAAAGGCAAATCATGGCAGTGGTTGGAATGTGATCGTCAAGGACAAGGCGCAGTTTGATAAAGAGACAGCAAAGAAAAAATTTGACGTTTGGATGAAAAAAAACTTTGCTTTTGTTTATGGACTGGAACTTCACTACATGAACATTCCACCTAAAATTATTGCCGAGCAGTACATTCAAAATGCGGACGGATTGATTGATTATCGCTTCTATTGCTTCAATGGGAAGCCTGCACAGGTGTGGGTAGATATTTACAGCGGAACCGCGCGGCATATGCGGTCCGTTTACGACATGGAGTGGAACCTGCTTCCGCTGAAGTGCACCTGGCCCGAAGGTGGAGAGATTCTTAGTAAAAAGCCGAAGAATTTCGAAAAAATGAAAGAGTTCGCAGCGCTGCTCAGTGAAGGTTTTGCTTTTGTACGGGTTGATTTTTTTGAGGTGGATGAACAACTCTACATGGGTGAAATGACATTTACACCAATGGGTGGAACGGGGAAGTTTGAGCCGAAAGACTGGGACTTCAGACTAGGAGAAATGTTGATGTTGCCAGACAAAAGCCCGGTTCCGGAAAGAAAGTTTTGAGGACAGAATCATGAACATCACAGTTGTCGGTATCGGCTATGTGGGCCTGGCCAACGCCATCCTTTTGGCCCAGCACAATCAAGTGACTGCCGTGGATCTGGCGCAGTCCAGAGTGGATATGATAAACGAAAGGAAGTCTCCTCTGGCGGATGCAGAAATCGAGGAATATCTGGCCGGCAGGCCCCTTGATCTGACGGCGACCACCGATGGAGACGGTGCCTTTCGGGGTGCGGAGTATGTGGTCATTGCTACCCCGACCAACTATGATCCGGTTAAAAACTATTTCGATACGTCCTCTGTAGAGTCGGTCATTCAGCAGGTCATAAAGATCAATCCAAAGGCCGTCATTGTGGTGAAGTCCACGGTCCCCGTGGGCTTCACCATGAATGTTCGCAAACAGTACGGGTGCGACAACATTATTTTCTCCCCCGAATTCCTGCGGGAGGGAAAGGCGTTATACGACAACCTTTATCCCTCGCGCATCATCGTGGGCGCGCCGATGGATGATCCGCGCCTTGCGACTGCGGCACGGGAATTTGCGGACCTGCTGAAACAGGGGGCGCTGAAAGAGAATGTGCCTGTTCTGCTGACCAACCCTACTGAAGCGGAAGCGGTCAAACTCTTTGCCAATACATATCTGGCATTGCGGGTTTCCTTTTTTAACGAATTGGACTCCTATGCAGAGATAAATGGTCTGGACACCAGACAGATCATTGAAGGTATAGGGTATGATCCGCGTATCGGAAACTATTACAACAATCCCTCTTTCGGGTACGGCGGATACTGCCTTCCCAAGGACGCCAAGCAGCTGCGCGCCAATTTTGACCGGGTGCCAAACAACATCATTGGAGCGATCGTAGACGCGAACAGTACGCGCAAAGATTTTATCGCCGAGCGGGTGCTGGAAAAAGCGGGGTTTTACGGCGCTGGCGGGCAGGGACGCAACGGAACTTCCGGCAACCCATGCGTGATCGGCATTTACCGGTTGACGATGAAAGCAAATTCGGACAATTTCCGCCAGTCCAGCATTCAGGGAGTCATGAAGCGCCTGAAGGCAAAAGGGGCCGAAGTGCTCATTTATGAGCCGACGCTGAACGAAGAAGAATTCTTTGGGAGCAAGGTCATTCGCGACTGGGAACGCTTTAAGGAACTGAGCCAGGTGATCATTGCAAACCGATACAGTCCGGACCTGGAATCGGTCATGGATAAGGTATATACAAGAGACCTCTACTTCAGGGATTGATTTGGAGGAAACCCCATGCTTCAAAAGTTGCTTCAGCACCGTTTCCTTTTTGAGGAACTGGTCAAACGTGATTTTAAAAAGAAATACAAGCGCACGGTTCTGGGCATGGCTTGGAGCGTGCTGTCTCCGCTGCTGACCCTGCTGGTCATGCGGCTGGTTTTCACACAGTTTTTTGGCCGGACCATGGCCCACTACACCACCTATCTGTTCTGCGGGAATCTGGTGTTTTCCTATTTCGGTGAGTCGACAACTCAGGGTATGACCTCCCTTATGGGGAATGCGGGCATATTTACAAAAGTCAACGTGCCCAAATATCTGTTCCTGCTGTCCAAGGACGTGCAGACTCTCATCAACTTCGGGCTGACCCTGTGCGTGTTTTTCCTGTTCTGCGTGCTGGACGGGATCACGTTCACGTGGAAGTTCGTTCTGCTGCTGTATCCCATTGGCTGTCTGGTGCTGTTCAACATGGGTGTGGGACTGGTCCTGTCGGCCCTGTTCGTCTTCTTTCGGGACATCCAGTATCTGTGGTCGGTATTTACCCAGCTGCTGATGTACATGTCTGCCATTTTTTACAACATTGACGGTTACAGCCCCGTGGCGCAGAACCTGTTCCTGCTCAATCCGGTGTATCTGTTCATTCGCTACTTCCGCAAGATCGTTATTGAGGCAACGATTCCCTCGGTCTGGTTCCATTTGCTCATGGCGGCGGATGTTTTGATCGTGGTGGGCTTCGGCTGTTGGATGTACAAAAAGTATAATCATCGCTTTTTATACTATGTGTAATGTGGGGGCGTGTGAAATGAGCATTCTGCAAGTGGAAAACGTCTCCATTCGGTACATGACGGGAGATTTCAAGGACATTGGACTGAAGGAATACATCATGCGCCGGCTGAAGAACAATTATCGGGTCAAGGAGTTCTGGGCGGACCGGCACATCACCTTTTCTCTGGAAAAGGGGGAGATGCTGGGGATCATCGGAACCAACGGCGCGGGTAAGTCCACCCTGTTGAAAGCGGTCTCCGGAATCATGGAACCCACCGAGGGGTGGGTGAAGCGAGAGGGGACTATCGCCGCTCTGCTGGAACTGGGCAGCGGCTTTGACGGGGACCTGACCGTGCGGGAGAATACCTATCTGCGGGGGGCCATGCTGGGTTACACCCGAAAGTTCATGAATGAGACCTATGACCAGATCATTGACTTTGCGGAGCTGGGCGACTTTCAAGACCGGCCCTTCAAGCAGCTGTCTTCGGGAATGAAGTCCCGGTTGGCATTCGCCATAGCGTCACTGGTCAATCCGGATATTCTGATTTTGGATGAGGTGATTTCGGTCGGTGACGGTGCGTTCCGCAAAAAGAGCGAGGCCAAGATGAAGGAGATCATTACCGGCGGCGCAACTACGATTCTAGTCTCCCACTCTATTGCTCAGGTGCGGGAGCTGTGCAGCAAGGTGCTGTGGCTTCACAAGGGGGAGCAGATCGAATTCGGCAGCGATGTGCCGGGTATCTGCGACCGCTATCAGGAATTTTTGGACGGCAAACGGAAGCTGTGAGACAACGCGGCTGCCCGGAACACTCCGGGCAGCCGCTGCGTGTCGCAAGATCCGGGAACGGAGGTGTGCTATGCACAATGAACTGACACAAAAGGATATCCAGCTAATGAAAGAGGAGCTGGATTACCGCCGCATTCAGTTACGGCCTCAGTTGCTGGAGGAGGTCAAGACCGCCCGGGCTTTTGGGGACCTGAGCGAGAATTTTGAGTATAAGGCGGCAAAGCGGGACAAAAACCGCAACGAGAGCCGCATCCGATATCTGGAAAATATGATCAAGACCGCTGTGGTGATCACCGGGGAAGCGGATGCGGACAAAGTGGGACTGTTTGATTTTGTTACCGTCTGGGTGGAGGAGGACGAGGAGGAACAGGAGTACCAGTTGGTCACCACCGTGCGGCAGGATGCCCTGAAAAACCGCATCAGCAACCAGTCGCCCTTTGGCAAGGCGGTGCTGGGCAAACGGGTGGGAGACCGGCTGTATATTGAGGTCAATGAGAACTATGGCTATTATGTGGTCATCCGCGCCATCAAAAAAGGCGAGGATGACGGATCCATCCCCATCAACAGCTTTTGAAAATAAATGGCACACTCCGAGAGGAGTGTGCCATTTTTCTCAGTTGAACTTGTAAATTTTTCTCGTCAGGCGGTAGATGGCCAGAGACAGCTTTCGGCCGGGGGCGGTGGGCAGATTGGTCAGCGCGGGGACGGAGAAGAACCGCATGCGGGTATAGAGCTTTTTGTCCACGCTGCGGATATACTCCCACAGTCGGGTTCGTTTTTCCAATGCCTCGGGTGTGCCCTCCATAGTCAGGAAGATGGAGGAGACGGCCACCATGATAGCCAGATAGTTGAACATATACCACCCCAGCATTTTGGACTTGGCGGATACGGCGCGCAGGTCGTGGGAGTCGATCATGTGATAGTTGACCCGCAGCTGCTGATCCACCCGGGACAGCATGACCTTTTCATTGATGGACTGATCGGACCGGCCGATAAAGTAGCGGTACAGATCCACATCCAGATAATACATGTTGCGCACATAGGGCAGGGGCTGGTAGACGAAGATGTTATCTACGTAGAACGTGTGCTTGGGCAGTTCCACGCCGCAGTCCCGCAGCAGCTGGGTGCGGTAGATGACGGAATGCATCAGCAGATACTGACCCGGACGGAATGGCTTGGTGGCCTCCCAACTGAACATACGGCCCGCAGGGAATACGTTTCGGTAATGAGCCACGCGCTGGGTGTTGTCCTCCACATGCTCGTAGACATAGTTGCAGATGAGCATATCCACCGGCTTTTCATCCCGGGTGAACTGGCGCAGCTTGTCCAGTGCCTTGTGCAGGGCGTCCACATCCACCCAGTCGTCTGAATCCACCACCTTGTAGTAGAAACCGCGGGCGTTGCGCAGACCCTGATTGACACCCTCGCCGTGGCCGCCGTTTTCCTGATGGATGGCCCGGACGATGTTGGGATGTTTGGCGGCGTAGCGGTCGCAGATCTCTGCGGTGTTGTCCTTGGTGGAGCCGTCATCCACCAGAATGATCTCGATGTCGTCGCCTCCCTGAAGCAGGGTGTCCACACAGTGCTCCATATAGGCGGCGGAGTTGTAGCAGGGGACGGCGAAGGTAATGAGCTTATCCATGCAAATCTCCTTTTAAATCAGCTTGTCCGCAAGCTCCAGAGCCTGCTTCACGATAGCGTCCATGTTGTAGTACTTGTACTCAGCCAGACGGCCCAGCAGATGAAGATTGGAATAGCTGTCGGCCAGCGTTTTGTACTGTTGGTACAGGGTGTTGTTTTCCGGGTTGATGATGGCGTAGTAGGGAGTTTCACCCTCCGCGCCCGTATAGGCGTAGGAAAATTCCTTGACGGTGGTGGTGCACTCCTTTTTTACCTGACCGGTCATGTGCTTGAACTCGGTGATACGGGTGTAAGGACGGTCCACAGTATAGTTTACAGTGCCGTGGGTCTGGAAGAATTCCGTGTTATGAGTCTCGAACTGGAACTTCAGACCGCGGTAGGGCAGGCGGCCAAACCGGAAAGCGAACAGTTCGTCCGCCGCGCCGGTGTAGACTACCGGGCAGCAGAAAGCCTTGCCGTCCAGCGTGATCTGACCGTCGGACAGGTCCAGCCGCTCCCGGGCGTCCGTGCCGGTGACCACGGTGATGTTGGGGTGATCCAGCATCCGGGCAAAGAGGGGGGTGTAGCCCTCCGCAGGCATACCCTGCCACGTGTCCTGAAAATACCGGTCATCCCGGGACAGGAATACGGGGACGCGGGCGGTGGTGTTGGGGTCGATCTGCTCCGGAGTCTGTCCCCACTGTTTCATAGTGTAGTGGACGAAAACGTGCTCATACACATAGTCGGCTACTTCCCGCAGTTCCGGGTCGGTATTTTCCCGCAGTTCCAGAATGGTTACCTTGCGCTCCGGGCCATAGGCGGCCAGAAGCTTTTCTTCCAGCCGGGGTGCCCGGTCGCCAAAGGCCACCTCCAGAGAGTGCAGGTTAAAGGGGACGGGCATCAGCTGCCCATAGACGTTGGCTACCACCCGGTGCTGGTAGTCCAGCCACTGGGTAAACCGGGACAGGTACTCAAACACTCGTTGCTCGTTGGTATGGAAAATGTGTGGGCCATACTGATGGATGAGGATGCCGGACTGGTCCGGACAGTCATAAGCGTTGCCGCCGATGTGGTCCCGGCGCTCCAGCACGAGGACCCGTTTATTGCCACGCTCGGCCAGTTCCCGGGCACATACCGCCCCGGCAAAGCCAGCACCGATAATCAGGGCATCATAATTCTGTTTCAAAACAGGACACACCTTTTCTTAGTTTTCTGTGTGCCGCAGAAACCTGCGGACAAGTTATTGTACCACAATTTGCCATAGAAGAAAAGATGAGCGTTTTAATTTTATGCCCAGGGCTTTCTCAGAGACGGGCCAAAGGAGGGAGCGGCAGTGGCTGGGTGGGAATAATTTTTTCTGTGGTGCATACTTTGAAAGCAGGACAAGGGGGTGTGAGCATGAGACGCAGTATCACGGTGGCGTGGCTGCTGCTGGCAATTACATTCCTGTTGCCGCTGCTTCTGGTCCACGATGAGCCGCTGACGAGAGGCACGGCGGGAGAGGAGCTGCTACCCCTGTATCAAACAGGAGCAGTGGGGCAGACGGATGGGCAGCAGATGGTCTCTGTGTTGTTGGAGGACGGCAGTGTGGAGCAGCTGACGCTGGCAGATTACCTGTGGGGTGTGGTGGCTGCGGAAATGCCCGCCTCCTTTGAACTGGAAGCCCTCAAGGCCCAGACGGTGGCAGCCCGGACCTATTGGCTGTCCCAATCCGGGGCAAGCCGGCACGAGGGGGCGGATATTTGTGCTGATTCCGGCTGCTGTCAGGCCTATATCAGCCGGGATGAGGCCAGAACCAACTGGGGAGACAAGGCCACGGAATACGGTGGGCGAATTGCTCAGGCGGTTGCGCAGACGGACGGGCTGTGTGTGACCTACGAAGGAAAGCCCATTCAGGCTCTGTTTTTTTCCAGCGCCCCAGGCAGTACGGTGGACGCACAGGCGGTGTGGGGCAGAGCGCTGCCCTATCTGGTCAGTGTGGACAGCCCCGAAGGGGAGGAGGTACCCAATTATCGCTCTCAACTTACCATTACCACCGGGGAATTTCGTGCGCTGGTGGCCCGGGAATTCCCGGGGGCGGACCTGACCGGGCCGGTGTCCGGGTGGCTGAGTGATTTTGTGTGGGAGCCCTCCGGAACGGTGAGCCGGGTGAAGGTTGGCGGTGTTTCCATGACGGGTGGGCAGGTGCGCAAGCTGTTGGGACTGCGCTCGGCCTGCTTCAGCGTTAGTGTCCGGGGGGAGGAGATGACCTTTCACGTCACCGGTTACGGCCACGGGGTAGGCATGAGCCAGTATGGGGCCAACGCAATGGCGCGGCAGGGAAAAAGCTTCCGGGATATCTTGGGGTGGTACTATACGGGCACACAGGTGACGCATCTGGCGTGAGCGGGCGGACAGACGGTTGCCTTGGAGGTTTAGGGTGTGATATACTGAAGAAAATCATGCGCAAGGGCGGTGAGGAAGTGGACAGGGCGGTTGCAGTGGCCATGAGCGGCGGCGTGGACAGCTCAGTGGCGGCATATCTGCTGCGGGAGCAGGGACTCCCTCTGGTGGGAGTGACCCTGCAGCTGCACGGCTGTGCCGGGATGGAGGACGTATCCGATGCCCGGACCGTGGCGCAGCAGCTTGGGATTGACCACCATGTATTCAATTTGTCCGAGCACTTCCGCACCTGTGTTATGGACAACTTTGTTGCGGAATATGAGCGGGGACGCACCCCAAACCCCTGTGTGGAGTGCAACCGCAGGGTAAAGTTCGGCGCGCTGCTGGACAAAGCGGCGCAGCTGGGCTGCGGAAGGGTGGCTACGGGCCACTATACCCGGCTGGACTATGATGCGTCCTCCGGGCGGTGGCTTTTGAAAACGGCCCTGTACCCGGAAAAGGATCAGAGCTATGTGCTTTATTGTCTGAGCCAGAGCCAGCTGGCGGCCAGCATATTCCCGCTGGGCGGACTTTCCAAGGAAGAAATCCGGGCCATCGCGCTGGAGCAGAGACTGGTTAGTGCCCGCAAGGGAGACAGTCAGGACATCTGCTTTATCCCGGATGGGGACTACGCGGCCTTTATCCGGAGGCATACGGGCAGAGACTATCCTGCCGGGGACTTTGTCAGTCCGGCGGGGGATGTCCTTGGTCGGCACGAGGGCATTATTTCCTACACGCTGGGCCAGCGCCGGGGACTGGGCGTGTCCAGTGCGGACGGACGGCTCTACGTGACCAGAATCGACCCAGAGTCCAACCGGGTCACCTTGGGAAAGAACGAAGATCTGTTTGCCCGGACGCTGGAGGCAGATCACATTAATTTTATCCCCTTTGATAAACTGGACGGGCCCCTGCGGGTGCAGGCCAAGGCCCGCTACCGCCATACCGCCCAGCCCGCCGTGGTGGAGCAGGTGGGAGAGGACCGCATTCGGGTCACCTTCGACCGGCCCCAGCGGGCCATTACCCCGGGACAGGCTGTCGTCCTCTACGATGGAGACATTGTGGTTGGGGGCGGCACCATTGATACCGTTTTGGAGGATTGACCATGGCGCAGAAGAAAAAGAGAGTTGCCCCGGGGAAGAATCCCGGCGTGCTACAGCGGGAGAAGGACACAAAGAAAATGGAGCCTGCGGCCCGCAGACTGCTGCTGGCTGCGGTGGTTGTCATCGCACTGGCACAGGTGCTGGAATACGGACTGGGACTGATCACCCACGGGGTGGGCAATCTGATATGCCTGCTGGGCGTGGTGCTGCTGGGTGCTTTTTTTGTGGTGCAGGCCAAGGGCGGGAAGAGCAGACTGTAAGCCGCTTGACAATCGCGCAGGATTGGAATAAAATAACCGTTAACCGCAGGACAATCGAACACAGGGGCGCTGGGAGCCATTCCCGGCTGAGATCGCGGCGAATTGCAGCCGTATGTCCCTTGACCTGATCCGGATAATGCCGGCGTAGGAAGTGGATTCGACCGATTTATTGTCGTCTCTCTTGTACCGCACCGCACCCGTTCGGATGTGTGCGGTACATTTTTTTAGGAGGAACGAACAATGAACAACAAAACAAATCTGCACAAAGGGATTCTGATGCTGTGTGAGGGCGCCGTCATGGTGGTGCTGGCCCAGATTCTGGGTTGGCTGAAGCTGTGGGAGATGCCGTGGGGCGGCTCCGTGTGTCTGTCCATGCTGCCCATCCTCTGCTACGCCTGCCGCTGGGGCGTGGGTGCGGGTGTGATGAGCGGCTTTGTGCTGGGTGTGCTCCAGTTCCTGTTTGACGGCGGGATCGCGCTGGGCTGGCAGTCCATCATCGGGGACTATCTGGTGGCATTTGCGGCACTGGGTCTGGCGGGACTTGCCCGTGGCAGAAAAACCGGCGTATACTGGGGCGCGGTGCTGGGCGGCGGTGCCCGGTTTTTGGTCCACTATGTAGTTGGCGCCACCATTTGGGCAGAATATATGCCGGAGGAGTTTTTCGGCATGACCATGACCACACCCTGGGTCTATTCTCTGCTGTACAACGGGTTTTACATGGCCATCGACACGGTGCTGTGTCTGGTGGTCTTTGCCCTGCTGATGCCCTCCATGGGTCGGTATTTTGCGGGAGAAGATCTGAGCTGAGCCCCTGTGGGGGCGGAAAGGATCACGCCCTATGGGAAAGTTTGACGGCGTTTTGCTGGTCAGCGATTTTGATGATACACTGTATGACCTGAATATGCGGGTGCCTCCGGCCAACCTGAGGGCGCTGGAGCGGTTCGTGGATCAGGGCGGACGCTTCACTGTGGCCACAGGCCGGGCGCACACCACCTTTGCGCCCTATGCGCATCTGGTTCCCATCAATGCGCCGGTCATCCTTTCCAACGGCTCGGCCCTGTACGATTTTCAACAGGACCGGATGCTGGTTCAGACGCTGCTGCATGAAGATGCTCCCCAGGATCTGACACAGATGTGCAAGCGGATCCCGGAACTGGGCTTTGAGGCCTATCACGGGGAGGATATCTACGTCTATCGTCCCAACTGGGTGACCGATATGCACATGAAAAAAGTGGGGACAAGCTATACAATATGCCCCATTGAGCAGATGCCAACCCCGTGGACTAAGGTCATCGTTCAGGGGGAGCATGAACAGCTGCTCCGGGCCCGGGACTGGCTGGAACAAGCCTGCCCGGACCGATATGAGGCCATTTTTTCCAACCACTACTATCTGGAACTGACCCAACGGGGCAGCAACAAGGGCGGTATGGCGGTCCGGGTGGCACGGATGCTGGGTATCGCTCCGGAGGACCTCTACTGCGTGGGAGACAATCAGAACGATATCCCCATGCTGGCGCAGTCCGCAATTCCCTTTGCCCCGGCGAACTGCGCCCGGGAGGTAAAGGACTGGGGTGCACGGGTCCTGTGCCACTGCAACGAGGGGACCATCGCCCGGGTGATCGAAATTCTGGAAGAACGCTATTAATGAAACGCTCTGCCTGCGGCAGAGCGTTTCATTTGTCACGGGCTGTGCCTGCTTTGCTTAGAATAAAGCAAAGGAGGCGGGGATATGACCAATGAACAGGCGGTGCGGATGTTAAAGGCGGTGCGCGTCTACTGTCAGCCGGAGCACCTGCCGGCGGTGGAGCGGGCTATTATGATGCTGAGCCGGGAGAGAAAAGACGGGAAGTGAAAAATTTTTGTTAATTTCTACGCCGTTCTCTTGCATTTGCCGCGGGCAGGGATATAATGAAAGCACAATTTTTGCGGAGGCGCGGCATGAAACGGATGCTGTTTATTTACAATCAGGCGGCAGGCAAAGGCACGGTGCGCCAGCAGCTGGCTACGGTGCTTAACCGCTTTACGCAGGCCGGATGGCTGGTGACTGTCTATCCCACGCAGGGGAAAGGAGACGCCACCCGCGTGGCCCGGGAACTGGGCGGACAGTTTGACCGGGTAGTCTGTGCCGGAGGGGACGGAACGCTGAGCGAAACGGTGACCGGCCTGATGGAGCTGACTGCACCTCCCGTATTGGGCTATGTGCCTGCCGGGTCCACCAATGACTGCGCCCACAATCTGCGCCTGCCGGCCGGGGTGGTGAAGGCTGCCATGGTGGCCGCAGCTGAGGGCGAGCCCCGGGCCATCGATGTGGGGCGGATCAACGGAAAACCATTTGTCTACGTGGCGGCATTCGGTGCATTTACTGAGGTAGCCTATGATACACCCCAGGAACTGAAAAACACCTTTGGCCATCTGGCTTATGTCATGGCGGGTATCGGGCAGCTGCCCAATCTGACTCCCTATCATTTGAAAGTGGAGTACGGGGACACGGTGATCGAAGATGATTTTTTGTACGGAATGGTGTGCAACACCTTTTCCGTGGGCGGGCTGAAAGGGCCGGTACTCCCCTCTGACCGGGTGGTGCTGGATGACGGCCTGTTTGAGGTGGTGCTGGTGCGCAAAAGCATCAAGCTGACCGATCTGACCAGTGTGCTGCAGTCGCTGGTGCGCAATGTGCCGGTGGACACGGCGGCGGTGATCTCCTTCGAGACGGACCGGGTGAGCATTTCCTGTGACAGGGCCATCCCGTGGACGGTGGACGGGGAGTACGGCGGTACTTTTGCCGTCAGTCAGGTGGAGAACTGCCGCAGAGCCATCACGGTGGTACACGGCAAATAAAACGGAGAAAGTCCCGGTGCTGTGCACCGGGACTTTTTATGGAGTTTGCAGAACCCATCGGAGCATGAGCAGCAGACCGAAGCCCGGCAGGCCAAGCAGGCCCAAAACCAATGCGTTCAGCCAGTTTACACCCAGACAGATGCCGCCGAGCAGACCCCCTGACTTGCTCAGCAGTGCCAGTGCTGCCAGTCCACCCGCGCTGCGGATGAACAGCCGCCACAGTCGGGCCAGAGGGCGGCGCAGTATCAGCAGGAAAATAAAACCGAAAAAAAGGCCTGCCAGCCAAGGTGCGGCGGGGATGAGCCGGTCACTCATACGCAGGCCTCCAGTTCCTTGATGCGCCGCAGCAGATAGCTGTACCGGGACTGGAGCGCGTTGATCTCAAAAACGAACGATTCGATCAGGTCCTCATCGCTGGCGTTATTGAAGCCGCTGTATGCCTGGTTGATCAGAAGCCGGGTGTGGGCCAGTGACTGCATCAGCTGATCCCGCTCTGCGCTGCGCGGCGAAACAGGTCGGCGGGAAAAGACGAATGTGCGTTCCGGCTGTGCCATAACCTCCCCTCCTCTCGTTACATTGTATGAACAGTTTGGACAAATATTCCGGGTTTAAACCCAAACATACCCGGGTTGACTTTTCTGGGTGGGAGAGGCTATACTTGCCACAGACACAACGAAAGGAGAGAGTGACTTGCGGGTGCGCCGAAACAAAACCATATACGCCCTGACCATGACGGCGGCAGCGGCTGCTGCCCTGTGCGTGCTCTCACCGTGGTCGGTGCCTCTGGGACCGGTGCCGCTCTCTGTGTGCACCCTGCTTATTTACCTGTGTGGGTGGCTGCTCACACCGGGACGGGCAGCGGCGGCAGCGGCGGTCTATGTGCTCATCGGGGCGGCGGGACTGCCCGTGTTTTCTGGATTTCTGGGTGGCTTGGGACATCTGGCCGGGCCTACCGGTGGCTATATCGTGGGCTATATTCCCCTTGCGTTTTTATGCGCTCTGTTTGTAAAACGGTTTGCTGCGCGCAGGAAGATGTGTGCCGTGGGCCTTTTGCTGGGCACTGCGGTGCTGTACGCTGTGGGCACGGCGTGGTTCTGTTTTCAGACGGACACCCCCGTTGGGGGCGGCCTGGCGGTGTGTGTACTGCCTTTTTTGCCCGGAGATCTTATGAAAATGCTGGGAGCACTGATGCTTGGGCCGGTCCTGCACGGGCGGCTGGAACGGGCAGGGCTGCTGTATGAATAAAAAGAAGCACTTCCCTGCAGGGAAGTGCTTCTTTTTATTCAGTTAAAAACCGCTTGGACCAGCAGCATATACAGCGCTGTGGCACCGAAGATGGAGATGAGGTCGTTGCCCTTCCACAGATGGAGAATAACAGCGGTCAGTCCGGCGATGAGAGAGGGTAGCCAGCCGGCCGGGGCAGCAAAGCTGATCCCTTTCAGGCAATAGATGATGAGCATGGTAATGATTGCCGGAGGGAGCACCTGACCAAGATACAGCACGATGCGGGGCGGGTGATCACCCCGGTCAAAAAGCAGGAAAGGGAGTGCCCGGGTCAGAAAGGTGACCGCAGCCATGACCGCGATGGAGGCCAGCGCCTGAGGTGCGGATAAAACGGGGGTCATACCGGAACAGCTCCTTTCAGTTTGGTGTGGTCCAGATGGGGACGGGCCAGAGCCAGCACAAGTACGATGATGGCCAAAGCGGGGATGAGCATATTGTCCGGGCCGAACAGGATAAGGCAGATCACGGTGGCTGTCGCACCCAGCAGGGCGGGCAGGTGTTTGGGATAGCTCTTCCACTGGTCGATGGCGATGACAATGAACAGGGCGGTCATGGCGAAGTCCACACCCGTGGTGTCAAAGCCCAGCAGCTGACCGGCTACTGCACCGATGACCGAGCCGGCGATCCAGTAGCTGTGGTTGAGCAGTGCGATCCAGAAGTAGAAATCGTGGGCCTTTACCCCGTTGGGTGGCTGAGCGGAGCTGAGCAGAGCATAGGTTTCGTCCGTCAGGCCAAAAATCATGTACAGCTTACGCCAGCCCATGCCCCGCAGCTTTTCCAGCAGGGACAGGCCGTACACCAGATGGCGGAAGTTGATGACGAAGGTCAGCAGAGCCACTTCGGTCAGGGGGGCGCCCAGAGCCAGCAGAGAGACGCCCAGATACTGTCCGGAGCCGGCGAAGATCAAAAGGCTCATCAGGAAGGCCCAGGGGGCTCCGTAGCCGATGGACTGGAGCATCAGGCCGAAGGCGATGCCGATGGCCAGATAACCCATGAGCACCGGAACGGTGACGGGGAAGGCCGCGGCGATTGCTTTGCGGTTCATAGTGGTATCACCTCGTTTGCACATTGGGCCTATTGTACGCTTTTTTGGAAGCGCGTGCAAGGGTGTACGCAAAAAATATCCCGCGCCATCCGGCGCGGGATATTTTTATCGTTTATTGGAACGCCGCCAGATCTTCTGCTTGTCCGCCTGGGCGATCAGTGCATCCCGGAAGTTCGGGTGGGCGATGGATACCAGAAGCTCCGCCCGCTCCCACGTGGTACGGCCGATAAGGTTGACTGCACCGTACTCCGTGACAACAAAGTAGGTCTGGCTTCTGGGGTCGGTGACGATATCTCCGTGGAAGTGGGGGGCGATGTTGGAGTGGAGCTGGCCCTGCTTGTCCGTAAAGGTGGAGTTGAGGCAGATAAAACTCTTGCCGCCCTTGGACATGGATGCGCCGGTGAGAAAGTCCAGCTGGCCGCCCGTTCCGCTGATGTGGCGCAGGGCGGAGCTTTCCGCCGTCACCTGGCCGAACAGGTCCACGCTGATACAGCTGTTGATGGAGATCATGTTGTCATGGCTGGCGATGGTGTGGGGGGAGTTGACGTATTCCAGCGGGCAGATCATCACACCGGGATTCTCGTCCAGCCAGTCATACAGCCGCCGGGAGCCGAAGGCGATGCCGGTGACACCCTTGTGCCGGTGGATGGTCTTTTTCGCGTTGGTCAGCTTGCCCGCCTCGTGCAGATCCACGTAGGCGTCCGAGCACAGCTCTGTGTGCATACCCAGATCCCGCACATCGGACTGAGCCAGCATGGAACCAACCACCCCCGGGATGCCGCCGATGCCCAGCTGAAGGGTTGCCCCGTCCTGAATATAGGGCAAAATATGCTCGGCAATGCGGATGTCCTCCGGCGCGGGAGCGGCGGGAGGAATCTCCATGAGGGGGGGATGCTCTCCCTCCACCACAAAGTCTACGTCCGAGATATGGATGACCTCGTCAAAGCCGCCCAGAATGCGGGGCAGGTTCTCGTTGACCTCCACGATGACCACGTCGGCCTTTTCCAGAATGCCCCGGGCCACACCGGTGGAGCAGGACAGGTTGAAATAGCCGTGCTTGTCCATGGGGGTGACGCACATCATGGCCACGTTGACGGTGAGGAAATGGCGGTAATAGGGGATCACATCCCGAAAGACCATGGGGATGAAGTTGCACAATCCTTCGTCACACAGCTTGCGCTCATAGGGGGAGCAGTGCCAGCTGTTGTAGATGAAATGCTCCCGGCTGGGGTCGCATTCCGCCGTGCGGATGGGGCCGAAAATCAGATTGCCGCGGATCTTCACGTCGGTCAGCTCGTCTTTGCGTTTGGCAAGGGCCTCGTCCAGCAGCATGGGGAAGCCCATGGAGGTGGTGTAGTCCACCCAGTCGCCGCTCTTGATCACCTGCACCGCCTGTTCCGGGGTGCGCAGCTTGGCGCGGTAGCGTTCCTGTACGGTCATAGTCAGCCCTCCTGTGCAAACAGTTTGTCCTAAATCCAGTTTAACTATAAAATCTCGGTCCGTCAAGGGAAAAGAAATGTAAAATAAACTTGACATGGAGAGATGTATCGTGTACACTGTGTACGTAAAGTAAACTTTACAAGTAAGGCGGGGTGGTACGCAATGAAAAACAGGATCGAGGCTATCCGCAAGGAGCGGGGAATACGGCAGGAGGACTTTGCCAAGGCGTTGGGCGTGTCCAGACAGACTATCAGTTCATTGGAAAACGGGCGGTACAATCCGTCCATCCTGCTGGCGTACAGAATCGCAAAATATTTTGAAATGACCATTGAGCAGGTGTTCTGCTTTGAGGACTGTGAATAAAGGAGGATACGATGAGCAAACGAATCTATTTGAGTGTGTTTTGGGTCATTCTGGGCGGGGTGCTGGCCGCGTTGGAGCTGACACAGCAAATCGAGGAATTCTGGGGCAGTATGGGGTTTGCACTGGTTGTTGTCGGACTGCTTCAGATCGTGCGGCTCGTCCGCTATCAAAGAAATGCGGACTACCGGGAAAAGATGGATGTGGAGAGCGGGGACGAGCGCAACCGCTTTTTGGCCAACAAGGCCTGGGCCTGGGCCGGGTACTGGCTGGTGCTCATCTGTGCGGTGGGGACCATCGTATTTAAGCTGTTGGGAAGAGAGGACCTGATGATGTTCTCATCAGGAGTTGTCTGCCTGATGCTGGTGCTCTACTGGGTCTGCTACACGGTGCTCAAACGCAAATATTGAGAACGGGGGGTGCGTCCTGTGGACGCACCCCTTTTTTGTGGGGATGCGGACTGGACATAAGCGGCGGTTTTGACTATAATATCAAGGTAATACGATCCGCGTTCGGAAAGGTACGGTAGAAATATGAATGAAATGATTTTGCTCAAGCTGGGCGAGATGGTGCTCAAGGGACTCAACCGCCGCAGCTTTGAGGACAAGCTGCAGGCCAATCTCCACCGCCGGCTGCACCCATATGGGCAGTTCCGGGTATACACCCGCCAGTCCACCACCTATGTGGAGCCCATGGATGAGGAGTGCGACGTGTACGGAGCCTTTGAGGCCATCAAAAAGGTGTTCGGTATTGTGGGTGTGTCTCTGGCCCGGCCCTGCGAGAAGGACAAGGACGCCATTCTAAACACGGCCAAGGAGTTTCTGGATGACAAATTGCGTGCCGCCCGCACCTTTAAGGTGGAGACCAAGCGCGCGGACAAGACCTTTCCCATGAACTCCATTCAGCTCAGCCAGTATGTGGGTGGCGAACTGCACGAGGCCTACGAGAATCTGGAAGTGGATGTCCACAACCCGGAACTGACCGTTCATGTGGAGGTGCGTGACTACGCCGCCTACGTCCACGCGGACGCCGAGCCCGGTGCGGGTGGCCTGCCCGTGGGCATCAACGGAAGAGCGGTGTCTCTGCTGTCCGGCGGCATCGACTCCCCCGTGTCCAGCTACATGATTGCCAAGCGGGGCGTGGCACTGGATATGGTGCACTTCTTCTCCTATCCCTATACCTCCCAGGAGGCCAAGGACAAGGTCATTGAGCTGGCTCGCCTGCTCACCGCTTACTGCGGACGGCTCACCCTGCATATTGTGCCCTTTACCGCCATTCAGGAGGAGCTGCGCCGCTCCTGCCCGGAGGAGCTGTTCACCGTGGTCATGCGCAGATTTATGATGCGCATTTCTCAGGAAGTGGCCAAGCGGTGCGGAGCCAAGGCCCTGGTCACCGGCGAATGCCTCGGTCAGGTGGCCAGCCAGACCATGGAGGCCATGGCCTGCACCGGCGCGGTGGTGGAGTTGCCCATCCTGCGTCCCTGCATCGGCATGGACAAGGAGGAAATCGTGCAGATATCCCGAAAGATCGGCACTTATGAAACGTCTATTCTGCCCTATGAGGACTGCTGCACCGTCTTTACCCCCCGCCATCCCCGTCTGCGTCCCACCATTGGAGAGATGCAGTATGCCGAGGAGAAGCTGGACATTGAAAAGCTGGTGGCCGAGGCTGTGGCCGGAATTGAGCGGGTGCAGCTGTGATCAAGGTCATTTTGTGGGATATTGACGGAACCCTGCTGTCCTTCAAACTGGCGGAGCGGGCGGCCATCCGGGCCTGTTTTGAGAAATTCGGGCTGGGTGAACTGACCGACGAAATGCTGGCCGAATATTCCGCCATCAACGCCTCCTACTGGAAGCGGCTGGAGTTGGGTGAGTTGACCAAGCCTCAGGTGCTGCGTGGACGATTTGAGGAATTCTTCACCGCCTACGGGCTGGACACCGGCTGCGTGGACGACTTCAACGCCGAATATCAGGTGCGGCTGGGCGAAACAGTGGTATTCAATGACAACGGCAGGGAATTGGTACAGCGACTTCGGGGCAAGGTAAAGCAGTATGCCGTTACCAACGGTACGTTGGTGGCCCAGCGGGGCAAATTGAAAAATTCCGGCCTCGACCTGCTGCTGGACGATGTGTTTATCTCCGATGTGGTTGGGGTGGAAAAGCCGGGGAAAGGCTTTTTCGATGCCGTGTTCGCTGCCATTGGAGACTATGAAAAGGATGAAGTGCTCATCGTGGGCGACTCCCTGACCAGTGACATGCAGGGAGGCAACAACGCGGGCATCCTGTGCGGCTGGTACAATCCGGGCGGCGAGCCTGTTCCGGAGGGGCTTCGGATAGACTATGACATCCGCGATTTGAATGCGGTGGAGATCATTCTGGATTTGGAGGGGTAATCATGTCCCATACGGTAGAGATTTTGTCCGTTGGCACCGAACTGCTGCTGGGCAGCATTGCCAATACGGATGCACAAATGCTTTCTCAGGGGCTGAGCGAGCTGGGATTGAATGTCTACTGGCACACGGTGGTGGGGGATAACCCCGGCCGGGCCCGGGAGGCGGTGGCACTGGCCAAGAGCCGGGCGGACATCATCATCACCACCGGCGGACTTGGCCCCACCTGCGACGACCTGACCAAAAATGTGCTGGCGGAGGCCTTTGGCAAGGAGCTTGTGTTCCACGAGCCCTCCGCTCAGCGTATCCGCAGCTATTTTGAACGCACCAAGCGGCCTATGCCCGAGAGCAATATGCAGCAGGCCATGCTGCCCGAGGGGTGCACCGTGCTGGAAAACGACTGGGGGACCGCCCCCGGCTGCGCTTTTGAGGCGGATGGGGTGCATGTCATCATGCTGCCCGGCCCGCCCAGTGAGTGCCGACCCATGTTCCACTACCGGGCCAAGCCCTATCTGCAGAGTCTGTCCGAGGGCGTGATCGCCTCCCACACCCTGAAACTGTTCGGCATCGGGGAGTCGTCCATGGAGGAGCAGCTGCGCCAGCAGATGAACGAGATGTCCAACCCCACCCTCGCGCCCTACGCAAAGGAGGGCGAGTGCGAGTTGCGGGTCACCGCCAAGGCGGACAATGACGAGGAAGCTCAAAAATTGCTCAAACCAACCGTGGAGCAAATTAAGACCCTGTTTGGCAATAAAGTATACGGCGTGGATGTAAAGAGTCTGGAACAGGTGGTGCAGACCCTGCTGGAAGAAAAGGGGATGACCATCGGTGTGGCCGAGAGCATCACCGGCGGCCTGCTTGCCAAGCGGCTGACCGACCTGCCCGGGGTGTCCAAAGTGTTTAAGGGCGGCATCGTGTCCTATACCAACGAAGTCAAGCAGGCAGTTCTTGGCGTACCGGAGGAACTTCTGAACCGGTGCGGCGCGGTGTCCGCCCCTGTGGCACAGGCTATGGCGGAGGGTGCACGCAGGGTTCTTGGTGTGGATATCGCCCTGTCCGCCACCGGCGTGGCCGGCCCGGACAAGGATGACCGGGGCAACGAAGTGGGCACCGCCTTTGTGGCCATCGCGACCCCGGAGGGCAGCTACGTGAGAGAACTGCATCTGGGCAACCGTCCCATGCGGGAACGGCTGCGCACCCAGACGGCCCACCATGCCTTTGACTTGGCTCGGCGGTATCTGTCCGGACTGTCCTATGAGCATTGAAAAAACGGCTGTCACCATTGGTGACAGCCGTTTTTGGTGGTTACAGTAGAGATAAGACCTGCCGCTTGCAATCCAGAAAGGTCTGGGTGAGGGCAAAGTCTTTGGGTCTGGGCCGGGGGTGCGGCACCACGATCTCGTGAGTAATTTTGCCCGGGGAGCCGGTCAACAGACAGATTCGGTCAGACAGAAGTACGGCCTCGTCCACATCATGGGTGACAAACAGCGTGGTGATGGGCAGAGTGCACATAATGTCCAGATACCAGTGGTGCAGAGCACGTTTCGTGATTGCGTCCAGAGCGGAGAACGGTTCGTCCAGCAGCACCAGTTTTCGGCGGAACAGATAGGTTCGGAGCAGGGCGGCGCGCTGGCGCATACCCCCGGACAGTTGGGCAGGGTAGAGCTGTTGCGTGCCGTCCAGACCGAAGGTGCCGAACAATTCCTGAGCCTGGTCAAGGGCGTCTCTGCGGTTGATCCCCTGCAGCAGAAGGGGTAGGATCACGTTGTCCTGTATGGTGCGAAAGGGAAGCAGAAGATCTTTCTGCAGCATGTAGCTGACCTGTCCGGGGCGTGCGGTAATGTCCTCACCGTCCAGAAGGACCTGCCCGCTGTCGGGCGTTAGCAGACCGGAAATGATGTTGAATAGGGTGGATTTTCCACTGCCGCTTACACCAAGCAGGCAGACAAGCTCCCCCTGCTCCAGCGTAAGATCTACCCCGCTCAGAACCGGCTTTCGGTCAAAGGCTTTTTTGACCGAGCATACCTCCAGAAATGCCATCAGCCGGGCAGATAGTCGTTGGTGAAGCCACTATTCGGATCAAGTCCGTCTGCCAGATCGTGTTCCGACAGCCAGCGGTAGTAAGCGGCCCAGCGGTCCGGGTCAAACTCGCCCCAGC
Organism: Oscillospiraceae bacterium; assembly: GCA_015068065.1. Classification (GTDB taxonomy): domain Bacteria; phylum Bacillota; class Clostridia; order Oscillospirales; family Oscillospiraceae; genus Lawsonibacter. Next base: position 48,355 of record SVLE01000001.1, read on the forward strand.
GGGAGGCATCGGAGGTGTACTGATCAGCCAGGTACTGCTGGCTGGCACGGACCAACGCCTCATTGGAGCGCAGTTCGGGCGCGGCATCCATCAGGATTTCGGCCGCTTCTTCGGGATGTTCGACGGCGAAGTCATAGCCCCGTGCCAGAGCGGACAGGAAACGCTTGGCGGTTTGCGGCTTCTGGGACAGGAAGTCGTTGTTTGCAATGATAACGGGTGTGTAGAAGTCGAAGACGGGATCGATGTCCGCAAAAGCGAAGTAATCCGTTTCCAGACCGGCCACATTGCAGGCAATGCCCGCCCAGGCATAGAAAATCCAGATAGCGTCCACCGATTTGCTCTGCAGGGCGGACACCTCGTCGGTGACGGTGGAGGGAATCAGCTCCACCGATTGGAAGTCGCCGCCCTGCGCGGCCATCACGTGGGCGATGGTGGCCTTTTCCACGGGCAGGTCCCAGGTGGCATACTTGTGGCCGGCAAGACCCGCAGGGGAACTCATCCCCTCCCCGGCACGGGAAATGATACCGGAGGTGTTGTGCTGGATGACCGCGGCCACTGCGGTGATGGGCAGGGGGGCTGTTCCGCACAGGGCAGGGGCCATGGAATCCTGGAAGGAGACGCCGAACTGAGCCTTGCCGGAAGCGACCAGCACCTCTGCACCGTCAGCGGGGGGCTGGACGATCTCAACGTCAAGACCCTCCTGAGCGAACCAACCCTTGGCAAGAGCGGCATACAGGCCGGTGTGATTGGTGTTGGGCGTCCAGTCCAACACAAAGGTGATCTTTTCAAGGGAAGCTTCGTGAGGAGTGGGGGAGCAGGCGGACAGGGACAGGAGCAGAGTGGCGGCCAGCAGGATGGCGGTCAGCCGGAAGTTGCGGTTCATGTTGTAAACACCTCGTTTTATGTTTCGTTTTTTTGAATATGAAGCCAGGGCATGCACAGACGGGCAATCAGGTCTGTCAGTGCCATGAGGGCGAGAGAGACCCCGCTGATGAGAAAGATAACGGCGAACATTTTGTCAAAGGCAAAGGCCTTTTTGACCCGGGTCATATAGACGCCCAGGCCCGCAAAGCCGCCCAGCCATTCGCTGATGACCGCGCCTACCACGCAGTAGGCAACACAGATACGCAGGGCGGAGAAAAATTGGCCCAGTGCGCCGGGAAACTTGAGATACCGGAATATTTGCCATCTGCTAGCCCCCATGGAGCGCAGCAAATTTACCGCATCCGGGTCGGCACTGCCGAAGCCATCCAGCAGGCCTACCGTCATGGGGAAAAAGGTGGTGATGACGATTAGGATGACTTTGGGCAGCAGGCCGTAGCCAAACCAGAGGACCAGCAACGGGGCGATGGCCACGGTGGGGACGGTCTGAGTCAGTACCAGAATGGGGTAAACGGCCCGGCGCAGGGCGGGAACAGCATCCATGATCATGGCGCAGATAAAGCCCAGAAGCACGCCCAGCGCGAGACCGCAAAAGGCCTCCTGCAGGGTGGTCAGGGCATTTTCCAGCAGGATCATGCGCTCGGACCAAAGGGCGCGCAACACCTGTGCAGGGGAGGGGAGCATATAGGCGGGGACAAGGCCTGTGCGGCACGCCAGATGCCACAGAGCCAGAAGGATGGCACCGGCAGCCAAAGGCGGGAGTTTATCGGTGATGCTTGGACACTTTTTTATCAATGGTCAGCACCTCTCCTTCCGGACGATACGTGACTTTGATATAGGCGCTGACGCTGGACGCACCGGCCCGAATGGCTACATGCTGACATTGACGGACCACATCCATGAGCTGGTCGTAGTCGTCGCCCTCGATGGCGGTTTCACAGGGGCCTACGTAATAGGTCAGACCTGTGCTTTTGATGTAGTCGATCACCTCGTCCACGATGCGGATGAGTTCTTCGTCGCTGTGGGCGGCGGGCAGGGTTTGGATGGCAACGCTTGCTTTCATGTTTGTTTCCTCCTGTATGAAAAAAGATGCCCTCGCCGGTCATCCCGGCGAAGGCATCCAATACGTCTGCAAGGTTCATGGACAGAACATGACGGTGCAAATATATGTTCCCTACGCTGGCATGATCCAGATCAGGTTAAAGGGTCTCGGAACATATCCGACTCTCAGCCCGTCAATTCGGACTCCCCGTTGTGGGTGCAAGTGTAACTCTGTTTTTGCATTTTGTCAAGCACAAAAAATTTTGCCGCTTTAACGCAAAAAAGTGTTCTTTGCCTGTTGCAATTTTGTTTTGATGAGAGTATAATAAGCCCATCTTTTCTGTGAGGTGCGCAAAATGAAGCGTAACACCGTCACAACCGCATCCGTGTTCTTTTTTGGCTGGGCCCGATTTATGGGTGCCGGCTATTTTGCCGTGGGCAAAAAGGATGAACGATGAGTGTCTGCCGTGACCGGCGGGATAAGATACCAAAGGAATCTTTGGGCGCTCATTGAGTTCATCAATGAGCGCCCTTTTATTCGTCTGCGGACAATGGAAAGGACTTGATCATATGGTCATAATCATGAAGCCCGGCACCAGTCAGGAGGCTATCCATGCACTGGTGGAAAAACTGGAAAAGCAGGAAAAGGTACAGGTTGGCATCACTCACGGCGTGGGCTGCTCCATTCTGGGTCTGGTGGGCGATACGGTCCACATGGACATCCAGAGACTGGAGATGGAACCCAATGTGGAACGCGTCATGCGTGTGCAGGAGCCCTATAAAAAGGCCAACCGCAAGTTCCATCCTGAGGATAGCGTGATCACCGCCGGCGGAGTCCCCGTGGGCGGGGGCAACTTTACCGTGATGGCAGGGCCCTGCTCCGTGGAGAGTGAGGAACAGATCGTCGAAGTGGCCCGGGATGTGAAGAGCGCCGGTGCGTCTCTGCTCCGAGGCGGCGCGTTCAAGCCCCGCACCAGTCCGTACTCTTTTCAGGGGATGGGACTGGACGGACTCGACCTGTTGCTGGAGGCCAAGCGGGACACCGGATTGCCCGTGGTCACCGAGATCATGAGTCCCAAGTTCTGCGAGGTCTTTGAGGAAAAGGTGGATCTGGTGCAGGTGGGTGCCCGGAACATGCAGAACTTTGACCTCTTGAAAGAGGTTGGAAAAATGTCCAAGCCCGTTCTGCTCAAGCGTGGTCTGTCCAGTACCTACGAGGAGTGGATCATGTCTGCGGAGTATATTATGGCCGCAGGCAACGAGAATGTGATTTTGTGCGAGCGGGGTATCCGCACCTTTGAGACCCAGACCCGCAACACTCTGGATGTGTCCGCCATTCCCGCCATCAAGCGCATGAGCCATCTGCCCATCGTGGTGGATCCCTCCCATTCCGGCGGTTATCACTGGTTTGTGGAGCCGCTGGCAATGGCGGCCATCGCCGCCGGGGCGGACGGACTGATCGTGGAGGTGCACAATGACCCGGCCCGGGCTAAGTGCGACGGTCAGCAGTCCCTGACTCCTGAGCAGTTCCAGCGCTTGATGGACAAGTCCACGGCTCTGGTGGATCTGATGGGCAAAACGTTAGTACGCTAAACGAAGGTGATTTTCGTGAAAACGCTTACCGTGGCCCTGCCAGGCCGTGAATATGATATTCTCATCGAAAAGGGCCTGTTGGACCGGGCGGGAGAATATTGCCGGGGCGTGCTGCCCAAGGCCAAGCGTCTTGCGGTGGTTACAGACAGCAACGTGGCTCCCCTGTATCTGCAGCGGGTGCAGACTGCGCTGAAGAGTGTCGGGTTTGTGGTTGAGGGCATTGTTGTGCCTGCAGGAGAGGCTTCCAAGAGTTTGGAGATGCTGGGACGGCTCTATGACCAGATGCTGTCCTTTGGCCTGAGCCGCACTGACGCTGTGGTGGCGCTGGGCGGCGGCGTAGTGGGTGATCTGGCGGGCTTTGCCGCCGCCACCGTGCTGCGTGGGGTGGACTATGTGCAGATTCCAACGACCCTGCTGGCGCAGGTGGACTCCTCCGTGGGTGGCAAGGTGGCCATCGACCTGCCTGCGGGCAAGAATCTGGCCGGCGCTTTCTGGCAGCCGAAACTGGTGCTGATGGATCCGGAGTGTCTGAACACGCTGAGCGACAAAGTGTTTTCCGACGGGATGGCGGAGGTCATCAAATACGGATGTATTCGGGATAAGGAATTTTTTGATTTCCTCGACCAGTGCGGCGGGCGGTCCGGGGTCATGGAACATAGCGAGCAGGTACTCCACACCTGCTGCGACATCAAGCGGCAGGTGGTGCTGGCCGACGAGCGGGACACCGGGCTGCGCATGATCCTGAATTTCGGACATACGGTGGGCCACGCCTTTGAGTTGGCCGGACACTATGAGGACTGGACCCACGGTCAGGCTGTGGCCGCGGGGATGGTCTGGGCGGCACGATTGGGAGAAATGCTGGGGGTTACCCCTGCCGGGATGCAGGAAAAAATTTGTGCTGTGCTGGAGAAATACACCCTGCCCACTCGCATTCTCTGCCCGTGGGAGACCATGGTGGAGGCCATTGGTCTGGATAAGAAGCGCGCCGAGGGGGGTATCTCCTTTGTGCTTCTGGACAGGCTGGGCTGGGCTGAACCGAAGAAAATGAACACCGACCAGCTGCTGGAACAGCTGAAACGGCTATATGAGGAAACGGCATGAACATTACCATTCAACCAACCCAGTTAAAGGGGAACATTACTCCGCCGCCCTCCAAATCTCAGGCTCACCGGGTGGTCATCGCCGCGGCACTGGCCGGGGGAGTGAGCACCCTGAGTAATGTGGCCCCGTCACAGGATATTCAGGCTACGTTGGGCTGTATGGCTACCATGGGCACGGGTGTGGAGCCGATGGAGGAGACTGTGGTGCGCATCCACGGTCTGGGTAGATTTGTTGCGCAGAAGATGGACCATCTGCTTCGGTTTGATTGCGGAGAGTCCGGATCCACCCTGCGATTTCTCGTTCCCGTAGCCCTTGCGGTGGCCGGTGGAGGTGCGTTTGCCGGCCGGGGTCGGCTGATGGAGCGGCCTCAGAAGCCCTATTTTGACTTGTTTGATGAAAAGGGTGTTTTCTATGAGCAGAGGGACGGGGCACTTACGGTAAAAGGAACGCTGAAGCCGGGACGGTATGAATTGCCCGGAAACGTGTCCAGTCAGTTCATCACCGGCCTTCTGTACGCCCTGCCTTTGCTGAACGGGGACAGTGAGATCCTGCTGACCACCCCGCTGGAGTCGGAGGGCTATGTGGATATGACCCTTGAGGCGCTGGGACTGTACGGCATCAATGTTCGTCGGCAGGAAAACCGTTTCGCCGTGCCCGGGCGACAGCAGTACCAAAGCCGGGATGTGAGGATTGAGGCGGACTGGTCTCAGGCAGCTTTCTGGTACGCGGCCCGGGCGTTGGGAAGCGAAGTGTCCGTTGCAGGACTTAACAAAGAATCGGCTCAGGGCGACCGGGTGATCGCGCAGCAGTTTGAACAGCTGACTGTCCCCGGAGACGTGGCGCTGGACGTGTCTCAGTGTCCCGACCTTGTGCCTGCGCTGGCGGCGATGGCCGCGGTGCGGCAGGGGAGGACATACATTACTAACGCAGCCCGCCTGCGCATCAAGGAGAGCGACCGCCTTGCTGCTGTTGCCGATGTGCTGGGAAGACTGGGCGCGGATGTGACCGAGCAGGCTGACGGTCTGACCCTCGTGGGGCGGGACAGTCTTACGGGCGGCGTCAGCGTAGACAGCCACAATGACCACCGCATCGTCATGATGGCCGCTGTGGCGGCCACCTGCTGCCATCGGCCCATCACTGTTGTGGGTGCGCACTGTGTAGCCAAATCCTACCCGGATTTCTGGAAGGACTATGAAAAACTTGGCGGCAGAATCGTTAGGAGTTGACTTCTATGAAGTACAGTATTTTCGGAGAGTCCCATGGCCCCGCCATCGGCGTGGTGCTGGAGGGAGTGCCCTCGGGGTTTGAATTGGATATGGAAGCCGTCCAAAAGGAGTTGGACCGGCGCAGACCGGGCAAAAGCACCCTTTCCACCGCCCGGAAGGAGACGGATGTGCCCAAAATTCTGTCCGGTGTGTTTCAGGGCAGGACCACCGGCACGCCCCTGTGTGCTGTGATCGAAAACGAAGATCAGCATTCCGGAGACTATGAGGCTACGAAACATCTGGCCCGGCCCGGCCACGCGGACTGGCCTGCCCATGTGCGCTATGAGGGATTTAACGATTACCGGGGAGGCGGCCATTTCTCCGGTCGGCTCACCGCGCCGCTGGTTTTTGCCGGGGCGGTGGCCAAGCAGATTCTGGCCCAAAAGGGAATTGAAATCGGCGCGCACATCAGCAGCATTTACGGCATCAACGATGCTGTAGCGGAGGATAAGGACGCGCTTTTGGCTGTGGCGGAGAAGGAGTTTCCCGTGCTGGATGATGCCTGCGGCGAAGAGATGCGGCAGGCCATACTGGAGGCCAAGGAGGAGCGGGACAGCGTGGGGGGCAGCATCGAGTGCATGGTGTTCGGCCTGCCTGCCGGACTGGGAAGTCCTGATTTCGGCCTGAATGTGGAGGGTGTTTTTTCTCAGCACCTGTTCGCGGTCCCGGCGGTGAAGGCAGTGGGCTTCGGCGCGGGGGCGGCCTTCTCCCTTATGCGGGGCTCCGAGGCCAACGACCCCCTCTATGTGGACGATGACGGGACAGTGAGAGCTGAGCAGAACAACGCCGGCGGAGTCAACGGCGGCATTACCAATGGAATGCCTGTGGTTTTTGAAGTGACCATGCGGCCCACGCCCTCCATCGCCCGCACACAGTTTACTGTTGATATGGAGAAGATGGAGAATGCCGAACTGGAGCTGAAAGGTCGGCACGATCCCTGTGTGGTCCACCGGGCTGTGCCGGTTATTGAAGCTGCTGCTGCCCTTGCTGCCTGTGACGTGCTGGACATCGGATAAAGAAGGTGTTTTTCGTGGAAGAACTCAAACAATACCGGGAACAGATCGATACCATTGACCGGCAGCTTGCCGACCTGTTTCAGCAGCGCATGGACGTGGTGGACAATGTGGGCCGGTACAAAGTGGAGCGCAATATGCCTGTGCTGGACGCAAAGCGGGAACAGGAGGTGCTGGCAGCCAAGGCGGCTCTTGCCCGGGATGAGGGGATGAGTGCCGATCTGGCTGCGCTGTTCGAAAACATCATGGCCATCAGTCGTCGACGACAGCGCGGGCTGGTGAAGGAAAACGGAGAAGAACCGGGCTATGAGCGCTGCAAGCGGGCTATAGCAGCAGCCCGTACTCCCGTTTCCAATCCCAAAGTGGTCTATCAGGGCGTGGCCGGGGCGTACAGCGAGATGGCCTGTATCAACTTCTTTGGCGACACATCGGAGAATATCGGTTTGGAGCAGTTTGAGGATGTGTTTGAGGCGCTGAAAAAGGGTGAAGCAGACTACGCCGTGCTGCCCATCGAGAACAGCACCAGCGGTGCCATCCGTCAGGTCTATGATTTGATGACTCAATATGAATATTCCATCGTGGGTGAGACTACGGTCAGGGTGGAGCACTGCCTTATGGCGCCCCGGGGGGCCTCGCTGGACACCATTACCCACGTCTACTCCCATGAGCAGGGACTGTTCCAGTCCGACCGTTTTCTCAACACCCATCCGGACTGGGTGCAGGTGCCCTGCGCCGATACGGCGGGGGCGGGGAAATATGTGGCCCGGACCGGAGATATGACCAAGGCGGCCATCTGTTCGGAGCGGGCGGCAGCGCTGTACGGCTTGGACATCCTTGTTCGGGGGACCAACCACAATTCCAACAACACTACCCGGTTCGTGGTGGTCAGCCCGGTCATGGAACTGCGGGAGGGGGCGGACAAGATCAGTACCGTGTTCTCCCTGCCGCACGAGGCGGGCAGTCTGCACCGTATTATGACTATTTTCGCCGTCAACGGACTGAACATGACCAGACTGGAGTCCCGGCCCATGCCTGGCCACAGCTGGGAGTACATGTTCTTCCTGGAATTTACCGGCAACCTGACCGCGCCGGAGATGGACGGGATCCTGCACGAGCTGGCCCAGACTGCTGCGGATTTCCGGGTGCTTGGCAACTTCGTGTCCAATCTGTGAGGGTGTGGCAATGAAGAAGAATATCGTGCTTATCGGTATGCCCGGGTGCGGGAAATCGGCTGTGGGAAAGGAACTTTCCGCCATGCTGCACATGGTGCTGGTGGATACCGACCAGATGGTGGAGCAGGCAGACGGGCGCGCCATCCCGGAGATATTTGCCCGGGAGGGGGAGCGGACCTTCCGGGACAAAGAGACTGCGGCGGCGAAACAGGCGGCCTCCATGACCGGTATGATCATCGCCACCGGGGGCGGCATGGTCCTGCGGGAAGAAAATATGCGTGCGCTGGGGGAGAACGGCATTGTCTTTTTCCGGGACCGGGACATTGCGGACATTTTGGGAGAGGATCTGACAGACCGACCCCTGCTCAGCGGGGATCAACGGCGTATTTATGATCTCTATGAGCAGCGCATCCACCTTTACCGCAAATATGCCCATCACACCATTTCCAACACCAACACCGCCAGAGAGGCGGCGGAGTGTATCGCCGCCATCTACGAGAGGGAGTGTAAGGGATGAAATTTCTCATCATCAACGGCCCCAACCTGAACCTGTTGGGCAAGCGGGAGCCGGGCATTTATGGCGATCAGACCTACGAGGCTTTGTGCGCCATGATAAAGGAACATGCCGAAAAAAACGGTTCCACAGCAGACTTTTTTCAGTCCAATCACGAGGGGGCCATCATTGATGCCATTCACGGGGCGGACGAGGTGTACGATGCCATTATCATCAATCCGGCCGCCTACACCCATTACAGCTATGCCATTCTGGATGCACTGAAGGCGGTGCAGGTGCCGGCCTATGAGGTGCATATTTCCAACATCGACCGGCGGGAGAGTTTTCGGGCGGTCTCCGTCACCGCGCCTGCATGTGTGGGCCAGCTGTACGGACACGGCTTTGCGGGTTACCTGATGGCTATGGATTATTTTCTGGAGGGCCGGGCATGAGGAAGCTGTGTGTCATCGGTGATCCGGTGGAACATTCGCTGTCTCCTCTGATCCAGAACGCCATGATCGAGGCCGCTGGGCTGGATTTTATTTACGATGCCCGACGGGTGGCGGGGAGCGATACCGCCCCATGGCTCGCTCAGGCAAAAAATGAGGGGTACGCCGGATTTAATGCCACCATGCCCCATAAGGAAACGCTGGTTCGGCTCATGGACGAGCTGTCTGCGGATGCGGCTCAGTTCCGGTCTGTGAATACGGTGTGCATCCGAAACGGCAGAACTTACGGCTATAACACGGACGGTGACGGCGTCCTGCAGGCCCTGCGGGAGGCGGACATGGATCCGGAGGGCCGGTGTGTTCTGGTTCTGGGTGCCGGGGGTGCCGCCAAAGCGGTAGTGACCAAGCTGGTGGAAGCAGGGGCACGGAACGTTGCTGTGGCCAACCGCACAGTGGAGCGGGCGAGGCAGTTGTGTTCGCAGGTGGATGCATTGAGGCTGACTGCCTGTGACTTTTCCCGGGAAACATTGTGCTGTTACGCTTCAAAAAGTCAGCTGGTGGTCAACTGCACCAGTCTGGGAATGACGGGGGCCCGGGGGCAGTTTGAGGACCTGTCCTTTCTGGAAGAATTGAAGTCGGGGGCAGGAGTGTTCGATCTGATCTACAGCCCGGCCCGGACCCGGCTGCTGGAACGGGCGGGGGAGCTGGGACACAAAACAGCCAATGGCCTTGGCATGCTGATCTGGCAGGCAATCTTTGCGCTGGAACACTTTGCAGACACTGAACTGGATGGGGTGGCCATGGCGGCTGTAGCCCGCAAGGCACTGGAGGAAAGACTATGAGCACTGTATTGATCACCGGCGCGTCCCGGGGCATCGGGGCGGCAACGGCCCGTCTGTTTGCCCAAAAGGGCTGGGATGTGGCGGTCAATTATAACAAAAGCGAGCAGGCGGCCCGGGAACTTGTCCGGGAACTGTCTGCGCTGGGTGTGCGTGCCTGTGCTATCCGGGCGGATGTGTCTGACCCGGCGCAGGCCACGGAACTGGTGGAGCAGACTGTTCGGGAGCTGGGCGGGTTGAATGCGCTGGTTTGTAACGCAGGAATTGCCCTGCCTCAGCAATTGCTTACCGACACTACCGACGAACAGTGGCGGAGCGTCTTTGCTGCCAATGTGGACGGGATGTTCTACACCGTCCGGGCGGCCGTGCCCCACTTTGTCCGGAAAAAGGCCGGACACATTGTCACCGTGTCCTCGGTTTGGGGGATGACCGGTGGATCCTGTGAGGTGGCCTATTCTGCAGCTAAGGGTGCGGTGGTTGCCATGACGAAGGCGCTGGCCAAGGAACTTGGCCCCTCGGGCATCACGGTCAACTGTGTGGCACCCGGTGTCATTGCCACGGATATGAATGCCCATCTGGACGGGGACAGTCTGGAGTCCCTGCGTCAGGAAATTCCGCTGGAACGGATCGGGACACCGGAGGATGTTGCGCGAAGTATTTTATTCCTGTCCGATGGGGAAAATACCTATACCACAGGTCAGGTACTGCAACCGAACGGCGGCATTTTTATCTGAATCCACTGCGCCCGAAGCATTTTGTGACTTCGGGCGATTTTATTAGCAAAACTAAAGAATATTAATTTAAAATGAAAATTTTGTGAACTTTTCGGTGAAATATTGACAAGGACGAGTTGCGGGAATATAGTATCAATGAACAAAATCGTCTATTTTATAACCGAGAAGGAGAACGTTGTCATGGAACAGACGAAACGACTGCTTAATTCCTATCTGCGGGTGACCCAGCGTATGTCCCGGCAGTTTCGGGATTATTTTGATCAGCCGGACCTGACCCTGCCCCAGATGCTGGTACTTACGGCTCTGGGTGAGGAGGGGACCATGCCCATCAGCCAGCTGGCCCGGTACGTCGGCAGTGCCAACAGCACCGTGTCCGGAATTGTGGACCGATTGGAGAAGATGGGGCTGGTGGAGCGCATCCGCTCTGAAGAGGACCGACGGGTAATCCATGTGGGGCTGACGGCAGGATACCGAGCGCGGAAGAAGAGTGCAGCCAGCGTCAGTGCATATCTGAGCAAGCGGCTGAGCAGCTTATCCGCGCAGGAACTGGACGATATCCGGATTTCGATGGAAATGCTGGACCGGGCATTGGACCAGGGGTAAGCTCGCAACGGATTTCGCTGCATTGTGCGCGCCATGCGCGCGTGATATAATGTGGCATGCGGATAACGGAAGGAGGGCGGACTGTGAAACGACGCAGATATGGCGGCTACCACGGCAGGGTTACGGGTCGTGATGTATTCAGGCTGGTGCTGGCTTTGTTTCTGATCTTGCTGGTACTGGCGGCTGCGGGCCTGATGATCGGCCAGCGCTACCTTATATATACTGACGAGGGCGTTCGGTTGGAACTCCCCTTTTTCGGTAGGGAGGAGGCATCTTCGCAGGAGGCCTCTGTTTCTGCGCAGATAGTGCAGTTGCCCCGACCGGAGTCGGGATATGCAGCGGAGGATCCGCTGCCGGAATCGGAATAACAAACACGGTACCGCGGTGCGAAAGCACTGCGGTTTTGCTTTACAGGACACCTGTACTTGAGGAACAGACAAAAAAACTTAATTTAACCTGAAAAAGTAGTTGCTTTTTTATGACGTTCCTGTTATAGTGAACTTGGATTATGGCCGTCGTGGGGGTTATTATACCCATCGAAGAACCATGATCGGCAGAAAACCTCCGGCTCGGTCCGGCAAACCGGGACGGATGGAACAATTCAAGGAGGTATATCCACATGAAGAGAAAGCACACACTTCGCAACCTGCTTTCCATGGTGTGCGTCATCGCGATGATCATCTCGATGGTGCCCGTCCTGCCTGCCATGGCAGCCGAAACCGTGGGAAGCGCTCAGGCCGGTGGCGTGATCGACTTCGTTGACGCGAACGAGATCGTGAACACCGAGGCGGTCGCCATTACCGCCGGTATGGGCCTGTTTGCCGGTACTACCGAGGGTAAGTTCGACCCCGCCGGTACCGTCACCCGCGCCCAGATGGCCACTATCATCGTCAAGATGCTGCGTGGCAACGACTTTAATGCAGACAACTTTAAGGGCATTAACAAGTTCTCCGACACCGCTTCCTTTGAGGGCGGCTGGGCCGAGGGCTACATCAACGCCTGCGTGCAGATGGGCGTCGTTGCCGGTTACGGCGACGGCACCTTCAAGCCCGGCCAGGCTGTCACCACCGCCGAGGCGCTGACCATGATCATCAACGCCCTGAAGGTGGACGCCGGTCAGGGCCAGTGGCCCACCACCATCATGGCCAAGGCTCAGGAGATGAAGCTGTACGGCGACCTGGCTGTCAAGCCCGGCACCTACGACGCCCTGACCCGCGACCAGCTGGCTGTTCTGGCTTACGAGGGCCTGTGCTACAGCCCCTCCAACGTGAGCGGATATAAGGTTCCCAATTCCGACATCGTCTTCAAGGACATCGCTGACGCTCTGAAGGTCTGCGGCGATCCCAGCCTGATCACCGAAGTGGTGGGCGAGGACGCTCTGGCCAACAAGATCTACGAGCTGAAGGTGTTCGAGGGCTTTGTCACTGCCAACCAGGCTACCGGCGACAACGCGTTCACCACCGTTACCGCCTATAACGCCGACGGCAGAACCGCTCCCGTCTCCATGGACTTCAACATGGTTACCGAGCTGGCTGAGATCGGCCACTATGTGACCGTCTACTACCGCGACGAGTACAAGAACGATACCGAGCCCGGCGTCGTCTACAACTACGTGGACGAGACCCAGGTCGTTGTCGTGTCCGAGGACATCACCTCCTCCAAGGAGTACAAGGAAGTCTTTGGCAAGACCACCAAGGAAGCTGCTCTGATCAGCGGCAGCGACGCTGTCCTGCTGATCGCCGGCAACTACACCACCAGCGTGACCGACAACTCCACCCGCGGCTCCATCACCGGTTACACCGAGGGTACTGCCGCTAAGGAAGGTACTTACCTGGTCGACGACGGCGTGGTCAAGGCCTACATGGCTCCCGTTCCCGTCGTTGCTTCCAAGGTTCTGTCCGTGAACAACTACGAGGACAACGAGTCCATCGAGCTCAGCGGCGTGAACACCCAGATCGCCAACAACGCGGATAACGACTGCATCCGCGAGTACGTTGGCATCGCCAAGGGCGACTACGTCACCTACACCGTGGTGGGCACCGGCGCCAACGCCATCTACGTGCTGACCAAGGCCGAGGCCGTCACCGGCTACGTGGCCAAGACCTCCGTCAACAAGGACAACGAGAATGTTGTGACCATCAACGGCACCGACTACGTGCAGTTCGGCGGTACCAACAACGCCTTCCAGAACCAGGCTGCCATCAACTACACCGAGGAATACACCGTCTACGTCACTGCTGACGGCAAGTACCTGGGTTGGGAGCAGGCCACCGGCGGCGCCAACCTGGATGACACCGTGTTCATCCTGGGTGAGCTGACCGTGGTCGTGGACGACGGCTACGGCGGCAAGGTCCGTAAGACCACCGCTCGCGGCGTTGACATGAATGGTAACGAGGTCAACCTGCTGCTGAAGATCGAGAAGAACGGCACCGTGGAAGACGGCGTCTTCTTCCCCTCTGTCGTTGCCGGTGACAACATCTCCGATCCCAACTATGCTCCCGTGGCCGGCAACGCTTTCTATGTTGCCAAGGAGTCCAAGGACAAGGACGCCCAGAAGGAGAGCATCTATGTTCTGACTCCCTACACCAACAGCTACGACAAGGACACCGCTCCTCTGTACACCGCTTCCCGTACCGTGGCTAACAACACCGCCTACGGCTTCACCAACCTGAGCCTGAACGACAAGCGTACCTGGACCACCAGTGCCGTGTTCATGCTGCTGGAGGGCACCGTGGATCAGCCCACCGCCCTGACTCCCATCATCAAGAACACCTGGGATGTCACCATCAACAACACCGGTTCCACCATGTACCACTACTACCTGCTCAGCCGCGACGCCAGCGACGAGCAGCAGATCGAAGTGGCCGTGATGGTGGTTTCCCAGAATATCGACGCCGCCACCGAGTCCTTCCCCGTCTACGTCTCTGAGGACGCCCGTAAGCCCGTGGGTACCGATGCCAACGGCTACGTCTTCGAGGTGTACGACATCGCCACCGGTGAGAAGAAGAACATCACCCTGAAGACCACCGACGCTCTGCTGAACCAGAACGGCGAGTTCCCCTCCGTCGGCTTCTGGAACACCATTGTTGAGCAGGGCAGCGTCTGCAGCGTGCTGGCCAACAAGATTCCTGACTCCACCGCTACCTCCGGTACCGCCAGCAACACCACTGCCGGCGACGGTCTGTACTATGAGGACATCCATCACAATGAGGAGCTGCTGGAAATCGCCGGCGGCGAGATGTACACCACCGGTGTGCAGCGTGTGCAGAAGTACACCCAGGGCATCGTTGTGGACACCCGCTCCGAGGATGTGATCACCGCGTTCGGCATTGGCAAGATCGACAGCGTTGACCGCATTGCCACCCTGCTTGCCAATAACGAGAACCTGACCATCACCTTCGACATGTGCTTCTCCACCAAGAACCATGCTCTGCAGACCCTCTTCATCCGCGACGTGTACTACAGCGGCCAGGAGGGCGGCGCCGAGATCAAGAATGTCAACGGCGTCTACTATCTGGACGGCCGCGAGGTTTCCAGCGCCGTGGTCATCACCGATGCCACCGGCACCGGCGTTCTGACCGGCACCACCGCTGACAAGCTGAACCTGCTGAGCACCAACGTTGCCAACGGCTATATCGTGGACCTGGGCTACACCCTGACCAACGGCAAGGTGGGCACCATTACCCTGAACTCCATGATGAAGCCCGGCACTATCTGGGAGGAGACCTTCGACACCTACGCCAACGGCAGCAAGTACGATTACACTGCTGAGGGTGCTACTCTGGTGCCTTGGGCTGCTGCCAACATGAAGGGTACCAACTCCTTTGATATCGTGGACGGCGTGCTGAAGGTTTCCGCCACCGGCGCCACCGCCGAGACCCGTTCCTGGCTGAAGTCCAGCAAGGCCGACTTCAACGATTCCTATACCATCGAGATCCGCTTCAAGCAGGACGCTCCTTCCAGCACCATGGCCGTCACCAGCTATCTGCGCTTCCCCGGCCTGAACATCAACGGCGAATCCGGTGACATGCAGATCCGCTTCATGAAGGACGGCACCTTCAAGATCTTTGCTGATCTGACCAAGGACTATGTCCACGACTTCGCTAATAAGGTGGACTACACTCAGTGGCACGTGATCAAGATCCACGTGTCTGAGCCTATTCCCGATTCCCCCGACACCGCCTTCACCATCGAGCTGTATGACGATGCCGGCCGCATGATCGAGTCTCATGTCGTGGCCAAGGGCGGAGACGTCACCAGCGTGCAGTCCGCGGCCAACGCCATCTCCTTCGAGACCTACTCCAGCGCCGGTAAGACCGAGGTTGCCTACTGGGATTACATCAAGGTCAAGACCTTCGAGCTGGGCGCCAGCAGCGAAGTCGTCACCTACGACGTGACCTACGAGGATGTGTACGAGGGCGGTCTGCTGTCCGCCGACGTGGCCGAGGCTGCTGAGGGCGACACCGTCACCTTCACCACCACCGCCAAGAAGGGCTACAAGCTGAACAAGCTGCTGGTCAACGGCACCGACATTCTGGTTACCAACAGCAACCTGAACACCGTGATCGAGACCCAGTACACCATGCCCGCCGCCGATATCGAGGTTGAGGCTGAGTTCGTCAAGGTCGCTTCCTCTGCTGTCACCATCCCTGCCAATGACAAGGGTGTTGTCACCGTCACCGTCAACGGCCAGCCCGTGAACAGCGGCGACCTGATCCTGGAAGGCACTCAGCTGACCATCTCCGTCACCACCAACGATCCCGTGAACTGGATGCTGAAGAGCATCAACGTCAACAGTAACGTGCTGGCTGAGAAGACCGACACCGCCATCTACGTGATGCCCGCCGAGCCCGTGGAGATCACCGGCGTGTTCGACCAGATCATCTACTGCGACGTGGCTGTGAAGACCGGCATCATTGACGGTACCATCTTTCTGAGCCCCTCCGGCAACGACATCCCCTACGGCACCGAGATCACCGTCGTCGCCACTCCCAAGGCCGGCTTCGAGCTTGCCAAGCTGTACGTGAACGGCGTGGAGTCCGCTGACAAGACCAAGTTCACCCTGGTCGAGGACTGCGTGGTTGATGCTGTGTTCTGGCCCGTTGGCTCTCTGTACTATGAGAGCTTTGACGGCTACACCAACGGTGCTGCCTATACCGCCGGTTCCGCCTACAGCACTGCTTACGGCGCTCCCACCATCTTCTATGAGTATCCCGACAAGAATAACTACGCTCTGACCACCGATGTTGTGGACGGCGCTACCGTTCTGACTGCAAAGGCTACCGCCTACAACAACAACGCCCTGCAGCTCAACTGGAAGTCTTCCGGCAACTACGTGATCGAGGCCCGCGTCAAGATGGTTGACAACCAGTGGACGGTCCTTCAGGACACCAGCATCTGGTCCTCCAAGAAGGATAGCACTGCCACCACTACGGCCAAATACATGCTGTACTGCGGTCCTACCCAGAACCTCCAGATTTATCGTGCTTCCAGCGCCGGCGGCAGAGACACTGCCCTGCTGTCCACCTCCAACTTCAAGCCCTACTGCCAGAACAAGTGGCTGACCTGGAAGGTGACTGTGGACGCCACCAACAACACCGTGAAGACGGAGATTCTTGACGAGAACAATGCTCTGATCAAGGACTTCGTGTGGGACAGCACCACTGTGGATAACCTTAGCTTCAAGTCCGGCTTCATCGGCTTCGACGTCCGTTCCAAGAGCGGCACCACCGATCCCGGTACCATGCTGATCGACTACGTGAAGGTTACCAAGCTGTAATCGCGTTTCCCCCAAAAAACTGAATCTCTGATTTAAGTTCAGCGCCCGCTTCCTCGGAAGCGGGCGCTGTTTTTTTTGGACACAGTTCAAAAACATACAAAATAGGGCTGTATATCCAATGAAATTTCTGGTAAAATAAACTTGCATGTTTTATGGTTTTGCGCTACAATAAATAAAGTTAAAAATTTAACATTCGAAGACGACAGACCGGAAAAACCGGTTCGCAGTCTTATAACAGGAAAGGGGGATGGACCATGGCAATGGAAGCCATCCGACAGGTAACCCAAACGGAACAGGAGGGGCAGCGTCTGCGGGACGAGGCTGCCGCCGCAGCCCGGCAGACGCTGGCACAGGCCGAGCGTGAAGGCAAGGCCGCCCTGGAAGAGGCCCGCAAGGCTGCCGGGGAACAGGCCAAGGAGCTGCTGGCCGACGCGGAGAAGCAGGCGGCCAAAAGCACCGAGCGCGCCATCGACGAAGCCCGGCAGGATTGTGACGAGCTGATCCGTGCGGCCAGGGCGCGGCTGGACAAGGCTGCTTCATTTATCGTAGAAAGGGTCGTGAACGAGTAATGTCCATCGTCAAAATGAAGCATTTGCGCCTGATGGGGCTGGGGCAGGACCGGGAGGAACTGCTGCGCCTTCTCCAGCGCATGGGCTGCGTGGAGATCGATGAGCCGGACGTGGACCGCTCTGACCCGGAATGGGCCGGGGTGAGTAGACCGGATGGGACCGCCCTTACCCGGGCTATGGAGCGCAGGGGAGAGGCGGAACGTGCTCTTGCCGCCCTGAAGCGATATGCCCCGGAAAAGGAAGGACGGCGCAGTACGCTCACCGAGCAGGAACTGTTTGATCCCGACCGACTGGCCCGGGGAGAACAGGCTGCCCGATCGGTTCTGGAGACGGAACGCACCCTTGCCGCCCTGCGCGTGCAGCGGGAAAAACTGCAGGGAGAGCTGGAAGAGCTGTCACCGTGGCTTGGGCTGGACGTTCCGCTGGACACCCCCTCCACCCGTGAGGTGACGGTGCAGTTTGGCACTCTGCCCGCAGCGGTGGAGCTGAGCGAGGCTGAGGGGCGTCTGCCGCCGGAGGCCGGGCTTGCCCACGCGGGAAGCGACGCCGAACACCATTATGCGCTGCTTATGCATCACAACAGCGTCCGGGAGGACGTTTCCGCCGCCCTGAAGGAGCTGGGCTGGGTCAAGGCTCAGACCCGGAATTGGACGGGGACAGCCCTTGAGAACGACCGACGCATCCGGGCGGAACTGAAGGTACTGGAAGAAAACATTGACTGCACGCAGGATGAGCTGACCGCCCTGGGCGCGGCCCGGGCCGATCTGCAGGGACTGGCGGACCGCTCCACCGTAGAAGTGCTCCGGGAGGAGGGCGCAAGCCGTCTGCTGGACACCCAGAACACCTTCTTCCTGGAAGGTTGGGTGCCCAAGGACAGCTGGAATGCGGTGAGCCAGGCCCTCGGGGGCTTCGCCTGTGCCTTTGAGCTGACCGACCCCCCCCCGGAGGACTATGAAAAAGTCCCCGTCAAGCTGAAAAACAACTGGTTTACCAAGCCGCTGAATATGGTTACGGAGATGTATGTCTACCCGGCCTATGACGGGTTGGACCCCAACCCGTTCATGGCCCCCTTCTTCATCCTGTTCTTCGGACTGATGATGGCGGATATGGCTTATGGCCTGCTGATGCTGCTGGGCGGCTGGTATCTGCTCAAGAAGCTGCACGCCACGGGCACCATGGGCCATATGGGCGGACTGCTGGTTCTGTGCGGCGTGTCTACATTAATTTTCGGCGCGCTGACAGGCGGTTTCTTTGGTGACTTTATTCCTCAGCTTGCCAAGCTGATCGATCCCACAAGCAACGTGCAGCTGCCCTATCTGTTCACACCGCTGACGGATACGCTGGCCATTCTGGTTGGTTCGCTGGCGCTGGGTGTAATCCAGATCATCACCGGTATGGCCATCAGTGTGGTCTACAAGTGCCGCAACGGTGAGTGGGTGGACGCCCTTTGGAACGAGATCACTTGGTGGATCGTTCTGGCAGGAGCGGCGCTGGCTATATTAGGCATCGGAAACGTGGGTGGTTACCCGGTGGTGCTGTTTGTGGGGCTTGTGATGCTGGTGTACGGCTCTACCCGCAACGCCAAGGGGTTTGGCAAGGTGACCGCCCTGATCGGTGCGGTGTACAACGGGGTGAGCGGCTATTTCAGCGACATTTTGTCCTATGCCCGACTCATGGCCCTGATGCTGGCCGGCGCGGTCATCGCTCAGGTGTTCAACACGCTGGGCAGCGTGACGGGAAATATAGTCGGCTTTGTTGTCATCTCCCTGATCGGCAACGCGCTGAATCTGGCGCTGAATCTGCTGGGCTGCTATGTCCACGATCTGCGCCTGCAGTGTCTGGAGTTCTTCGGACGCTTTTATAAAGAGGGCGGACGGCAGTTCCGGCCCATGGCTTTTGAAACAAAATATGTAGATATCAAGGAGGAAAATTAACATGGCTGCTTTTATTGAACTGTTTGGTGGTATTGGTCTGGCGTTTCTGGGTGCCGCGCTGGCGGTGGGCCTGTGCTGTGTAGGCTCCGCCAAGGGTACCGGCCTTGTGGGTGAGGCTGCTACCGGCCTTCTGTGCGAGGCTCCCGAGCACTTCTCCAAGTGCCTGATCCTGCAGGTGCTGCCCGGTACGCAGGGCCTGTACGGTCTGGTGGTTTGGTTCTTCAGCCTGTTCACCATGGGCGCCTTCTCCGGCGGCATCGTGCCCCTGACTATCACTCAGGGCCTGACCATGTTCGTGGCCTGCATCCCCATGGCTATCGGAGGCTGGCTGTCCGCCATTTTCCAGGGCCGCGTGGCTGCCGCTGCTATCAATGTGGTTGCCAAGAAGCCCAACGACTGGGCCAAGGGCATCATCCTGTGCGGTATCGTGGAATTCTATGCCATTCTGTCCCTGCTGGCCTCTGTGCTGCTGCTCATGAATGCCCTGTAATTAGGGGGTATCATAATGGACGGAATCGAAAAAATCACCGCGCGCATCCTGGATGATGCGCGGCGGGAGGCCGATGAGATTGCCGCGCAGGCCAAGCAGAAGGCCGACGAGATCGCCCAGCGGTATGCCAAACAGGGGGATCAGGAGGCGCAGGCCATCCTGACCCGGGGCGAAAAAGCCGCTGCCGAGCGGCTGGAGCGGCTGGAGTCCGCGGCGGGCATGGAGCGGCGCAAGATGCTTCTGGCGGCCAAGCAGCAGGTGCTGGCCGAGGCCTTTGAAAAGGCGCTGGACGACCTGTGTGCGCTGCCCGAGCAGGAATACATTAATCTGCTGGCCGGGCTGGCGCTCAGAGCGGCGCGCAACGGACGGGAACAGCTGATTTTCTCTGTGTCCGATCGCGCCCGGGTGGGCAAGCAGGTGGTCATGGCCGCCAACGAGCGACTGGGAGACAGTGGCAAGCTTACCCTCAGCGAGCAGACCCGGAACATTCGGGGCGGCTTTATCATGAGCGACGGGGATGTGGAGGTCAACTGCGCCTTTGAGACCCTGGTGCGCATGCAGCGGGAAACGCTGGAAAAAGAAGTGGCTGACATCCTGTTTGCCCACTGAATTTGAAACCATTCTCTCCGAAAGGTGGAGATATTTTGCCGAATAAAAAGGATACGGATTATCTAAGCATATCCGCGCGGATCCGGGCCCTGGAAAATCGCCTGCTCACCCGGGAACGGTTGGAGCGGATGGTGGAGGCCCGGGAGGACGCGGAGGCGCTTAAGGTGCTGGCCGAGTGCGGCTATGGGGAGCTGAACGCCCTGAATGGGGCGGCACTGGAGCATATGCTGAGCACGGCGCGGGAAAGGGTGTTTGCCGAACTGGCGGCGGGCCTTCCCGACAGTCGGCTGCTGGATCTCTTCCGGCTGAAGTACGACTACCACAACGCCAAGGTGCTGGTCAAGGCAAAGGCTACCGGGCAGGAGGCGCGACGGCTGCTGGTGGCCGGCGGGCGGTACAGCCCGGAGGAGCTGGAACAGGGACTGGAGCGCTGTGGCGAATTTTTCCGCCGCGCGGTGGAACGGGCTGGGGAGACCATGGAACAGACCGGTGACCCCCAACTGGCCGATCTGTTGCTGGACAAGGCCTGCTTCGAGGAAATGGGCCTGCTGGCAAAGGAATGCGGCAGTGCGTTTTTACAGGGCTATGTGCGCCTTGCAGTGGATGCGGCCAATCTGCGCTCCCGGGTGCGCTGTGCCCGGCTGGAAAAGGGACATGACTTTTTGAAGCAGGTGCTTATGGAGGGCGGAAGCGTCAGCGTGGATGCCCTGCTGCGCTCGCGCGAAGTGGGCGAGCCCTTCCGGGTGGGTCCCCTGAGCGAGGCATCACGGCTGGCAGACGAGCTTGCCAAGCCCGGCGCGGGTGCCCTGACTGCCTTCGAGTGTGAGTGCGACAATGCCCTGATGGCCTATCAGGAAAAGGCCCGCCGCACCCCCTTTGGGGAGGAAGTGGCGGCAGGCTACCTGTTTGCCCGTGAAGCGGAGCTGACGGCTATCCGCACCGTGATGGCAGGCCGCATGGCCGGCCTGGGTCCGGACGTGATCCGGCAGCGGCTGCGGGAAAGCTATGTGTAAGCGGGAGGTGGATGCAGATGTATAAGATCGCTGTTTTGGGCGACAAGGACAGCGTGCTGGGATTCCGGGCGTTGGGCCTTGACGTGTTTTCTGCCGACAGCGCCGAACAGGCGCGTCCCATTCTCCACCGGTTGGCCAGGGAGGGCTATGCCATCATCTATCTGACCGAGCAGCTGGCTACCGGCCTGAGTGCGGAGATGGCCCGCTATAAGGATGAATTGACCCCCGCCATCATCCTCATCCCCGGCAAGGAAGGCTCGCTGGGGATCGGCATGGAGAACATCAAGACCGCGGTGGAGCGTGCCGTGGGTGCGGACATCCTCTAAGTGAGGCAACAACAAAGAAATTTTCTTCGAAAGAAGGTTTAGCCTATGGGAAAGATCGTCAAGGTCTCCGGCCCTCTGGTGGTGGCCACGGGACTGGAAGAGGCCAATATGGCCGACGTGGTCCGTGTGGGCGAGCAGCGTCTGATCGGTGAGATTCTCACCATGACGGGCGGCTCGGCCTCCATTCAGGTATATGAGGAGACTTCCGGCCTCGGCCCCGGTGCCGAGGTGGTCACCACCGGGGCCCCCCTGTCTGTGGAACTGGGCCCCGGCCTGATTGAGAACATCTATGACGGCATCCAGCGTCCGCTGGAGGTCATTATGAACACGGTGGGCAACAGCAGCCTGCCCCGTGGCGTGGAAGTGCCCGCTTTGGATCGGGAGAAGAAGTGGACCTTTGTTCCCACAGCCAAGGTGGGCGATAAGGTGGTAGGCGGTGACGTGATCGGCACCGTTCAGGAGACCGCTTCCATTCTGCACAAAATCATGATCCCCCCCAAGATGGAGGGCACCATTACGGCCATTGAGGGTGGCGAATTTACCGTTACCGAGACGGTGGCCAAGCTGGAACTGGCAAACGGAACGGTACAGGACCTGACCCTGATGCAGAAGTGGCCGGTGCGCGTGGGTCGTCCCTACAAGCACAAGTATCCCCCCACCCGGCCGCTGTCTTCCGGTCAGCGCATTGTGGATACCATGTTCCCCGTGGCCAAGGGCGGTACCGCCGCCATTCCCGGCCCTTTCGGCTCGGGCAAGACCGTGATGCAGCATGCGCTGGCAAAGTGGTCGGACGTGGATCTGGTGGTCTACATCGGCTGCGGCGAGCGCGGCAACGAGATGACCGACGTGCTGCGGGAATTCCCCGAGCTGGTGGACCCCCGCACCGGTGAGACGCTGATGAAGCGTACCGTCCTCATTGCCAACACCTCCGATATGCCTGTGGCCGCCCGTGAGGCGTCCATCTATACCGGTATTACCATTGCCGAGTATTTCCGCGATATGGGCTACGATGTAGCCGTCATCGCCGACTCCACCTCCCGCTGGGCCGAGGCTCTGCGTGAGATGTCCGGCCGTCTGGAAGAGATGCCCGGTGAGGAGGGCTATCCCGCCTATCTGGCCTCCCGTCTGTCCCAGTTCTATGAGCGGGCGGGCAGCGTGTCCTGCCTGGGCAGTGATGATCGCAAGGGTAGTTTGACCGCCGTGGGCGCGGTCTCCCCTCCCGGTGGTGACCTGTCCGAGCCGGTATCTCAGGCTACCATGCGCATCGTCAAGGTGTTCTGGGCGCTGGACGCCTCTTTGGCCTATCGCCGTCACTTCCCCGCCATCAACTGGCTCAACTCCTACTCCCTGTATCTGGAGTCCCTGAAGCCGTGGTATGACGAAAATCTGGGGAAAAGCTTCCTGAAAAACCGCGAGTGGGCCATGGCCATGCTTCAGGAGGAGGCCAGTCTGAACGAAATCGTTCAGCTGGTGGGTAAGGACTCCCTGTCTGCCAAGGATCAGATCACCCTTGAGGTGGCCCGTATGATCCGTGAGGATTTCCTGCAGCAGAACTCTTTCGTGGACATTGACTCCTTCTCCGAGTACGACCGTCAGGGCCGCATGATGCAGCTGATTCTGGACTATGACCGGCTGTGCCGTGAGGCTGCTGCCGCGGGCGCTGACGTGAACGAGCTGTTTGGCATCCCTGCCCGTGTAGGCATCGGCCGGGCCAAGAGCGTTCCCGCCAACGAGTATAAAGAAAATTACGAAGCGCTCTCCCGTGAGATGGAAGAGCAGATCCGGGCCTTAGCCGGGAAAGGGGGCGACGAGCTGTGATCCGTGAATACAAGACCATTGAGGAAATCAACGGCCCCCTGATGGTGGTCAAAAAGGTCGAGGGCGTCACCTATGACGAGCTGGCCGAGATCGAACTGACCGATGGCTCCGTGCGCCGGTGTAAGGTGCTGGAAGTCAACGGCGACAGTGCTGTTGTCCAGCTGTTTGAAAACTCTGCGGGTATCAACCTGCGGGACTCCAAGGTGCGTTTTCTGGGTCATCCCCTGCAGCTGGCGGTGTCCGGAGATATGCTGGGCCGCGTGTTTAACGGCATGGGTCAGCCTATCGACGGCGGCCCCGCCATTCTGGCCGATGAGTACCGCGACATCAACGGTCTGCCCATGAATCCCGCCGCCCGCAACTACCCTAACGAGTTTATTCAGACGGGTATTTCCTCTATTGACGGCCTGAACACGCTGGTCCGCGGCCAGAAGCTGCCCATTTTCTCTGGTTCCGGACTGCCTCATGCCAATCTGGCGGCCCAGATCGCCCGTCAGGCCAAGGTTCTGGATGGAGAGAGCAAGTTCGCTGTTGTCTTCGCGGCCATCGGTATTACCTTTGAGGAATCCGAGTTCTTCGTCAGCGAGTTTAAGCGCACTGGCGCCATCGACCGCACCGTGCTCTTTACCAATCTGGCCAACGACCCCGCCGTAGAACGTATCGCCACCCCCCGTATGGCCCTGACCGCCGCGGAGTATCTGGCCTTTGAACAGGGAATGCACGTGCTGGTCATCCTCACCGACATTACCAACTATGCCGAGGCGCTGCGCGAAATTTCCGCCGCCAAGAAGGAAGTCCCCGGCCGCCGCGGCTACCCCGGCTATCTGTACACCGACCTTGCCACCATGTACGAGCGTGCCGGCCGTCAGCTGGGCAAGGAGGGTTCCATCACTATGATCCCTATCCTCACCATGCCCGAGGATGACAAGACCCACCCCATCCCCGACCTGACCGGCTATATCACCGAGGGTCAGATCATCCTGTCCCGTGAGCTGTTCCGCCGCGGTGTGACCCCTCCTGTGGACGTGCTGCCCTCCCTGTCCCGCCTGAAGGACAAGGGCACCGGTGCGGGCAAGACCCGTGAAGATCATTCCGGCACCATGAACCAGCTGTTTGCGGCCTACGCAACCGGCAAGGAGAATAAGGAGCTCATGTCCATTTTGGGCGAGGCGGCCCTGTCTCCCACCGACCTGCTGTACGCCAAATTTGCCGATGAATTTGAAAAGCGCTATGTGGGTCAGGGAAATGACGAGAACCGTTCTATTGAGGAAACGCTGGATCTGGGCTGGGAGCTGCTGAGTATTCTGCCCACCTCCGAGCTCAAGCGTATCAAGCCGGAGTATATCGAAAAATACCTGCCCAAGAAGGATTAATACTTGATTCTTGATGAAATTGTTTCATCAAGAATCCCGCGTGCTGCGCGCGCTCAAATTGCGCTGACGGCGCAATTCGCCGTCTCATAACAACTTGACGCGCTTCGCGCTATAAAAAAGGTTAACCTTTTTTATCAAGTTCTACTATAAGGGGGGAAGCAAATGCCTTCCACGACCATAAACCCCACCCGTATGGAACTGACCCGGCTGAAAGGCCGGCTCAAAACCGCCCAGCGGGGCCACAAACTGCTTAAGGACAAACGGGATGAGCTGATGAAGCAGTTCATGGACGTGGTGCGGGAGAACCGCGCCCTGCGAAAGAGAGTGGAGGACGCCCTTGTGCGTGCCCACGGCTCCTTTACCGTGGCCTCCGCACTCATGTCCCCGGAGATGCTGGAGCAGTCTCTCATGTGCCCCAAGCAGAGCGTGGAACTGGACATGACCTTTGAAAACGTTATGTCCGTTAATGTGCCGGAGTATCACTTCCGCACCAAAAACGACGATCCTTCCCAAATTTATCCCTACGGCTTTGCCCAGACCAGCGGTGAGCTGGATGACGCGGTGAGTGAGTTGTCCGGGGTGTTTCAGGACATGCTGAAGCTGGCCCAAATTGAAAAGACCAGCCAGCTACTGGCCGAGGAGATCGAAAAAACCCGCCGGCGTGTGAACGCGCTGGAGTACGTCAAGATCCCTCAGATGCAGTCCAGTATCAAGTATATCACCATGAAGCTGGACGAGAACGAGCGTGCCAATACCATCCGGCTGATGAAAGTCAAGGATATGATTCTGAAAGAAAGCTTGGAGCAGAAGCGGGCCGCTACCGCCCGCGCGGCCGAAACCTGAGCACACAAGACCCGGCAGTCTTCACAGAGGACTGTCAGGTTTTCGCATGGAGAAAGCGGGTGTTTGTGTTGAAATTCTTGTCCGGGGGTGGTAATATTTCTAAAAGCGAACAAACAGAAGGAGCGCGACATGTGTAATATCGAGTACTATTTGACCAGCACCGGCGATATGACCGACCGTACGGCGGAAATTCGCACCCTGCTGGAAGAATACGGCGTATGCCGGTTGGGCTGCGGCACCTTCGTGGTGTCCGGATTGGATATGCCGGACCATAGCTCCCTCATGGGTGAAGGGGGCGCGACCACTCTGCGGCTGCCGGAGGAGACACAGAGCAATTATGCCGTGAAAGTAGGATCGTTCTGCACGGTCAAAGACATGCACCTGCGGGGTGATGACAACCTGACCGAACGTGTGGAGGAAATGGGAGACCGGCACGGCCTCCTGTTTGAAGGCAATGCTACCCCAAAGGACTGGGCGAACCAACCTCAGAACTCCATTGTCTCCGGCTGCTTCATTACCGGCTTCTCCGGCGGCGGCATCACCTGCCGGGATACGGGGTACGGTACCCAGTGCTGCCTGCTCGTGTCCGACTGCCACATCATGTTCTGCGGCGCGGGCATCAACATCGCTCATCTGAGTGAGTTCCACAAGTTTACCAACGTGCTCAGTGAGAGAAACTGCTACGGCTGTATCAACAACGGTGGCAACAACGTGTTCACCAACTGCGGCTTTAACTGCAACAAGACAGGCTTCCTCATGGACAACGCCCAGGGGCAGTCTATTAACAACTCCCACGGCTCCATGGTGGGCTGCACCATCAACCATTCCCACTATAATGAGGGGATTGGCATCATATCTCTGGGGATTACGGCGGGCTATATTTTTACCGGCTGTCAGGTGTTCTTCTCCAAAATCGTGGTGGAGGACTCCGACGGGCTGGTGTTCGATGCCATGAACTACGGCCGCAAGGTTGAAATCGACATCAAGGGCGGCGGAAGCGTGGTGTTCAGCAACAGTTCGTTCCGACCTGCGCCGGATGCCATCCGCATCACCGACAACGACCATGTGAGATTTATCAACTGCTATGACCGCATGACCGGAGAGGTCGTGGATGTATAACCGGCCTGCAGATTGAGAAAAGAACGGAAAAAGTCATAAATTTTCCCCGCCCCTCTTGCCGAGGGGCGGGGAAAACTGTATACTGATGGGTGTTGACATAATGATGAAAGGGGCGAGCGGCGGTGAGACGAACAAGACAAGGACCCAGTTTTCTGGCCCGGCTGGGCATTGGCCTGTACAATGCACTGGTAGTGGTGTCTGCTATTATCGTGGCGTGCTATGCCGCGTATCAGATTTTTGTCCGACCGCCTGCCGTACAGCCCCCCGATATCCCGGACAGCAGTCAGACCGATGTGTCCGGACAGGAGCAGGGGGGATTGAAACGCCGGGATCAGGTGTGGACCTTTCTGCTGATGGGCACAGACGACGGAAACGGAAATGCCGACACCCTTATGGTGGCCATGTATGACGTGAAGCAGCAGAAGGTGGGCGTGGTTTCCATTCCCCGGGATACTATCGTGGACCGGGCGTGGAGCCGCTATCCCAAAATCAACGGCGCGTACAGTAAAGGCGTGGACCGGGTACGGGAAGAGGTGTCCTATCTGCTGGGCATCCCCATCGATTACTACATCAAGGTGGACATCAAGGCTTTTGTGGCCCTGGTGGACGAGGTAGACGGCGTGGACTTCAACGTGCCGGTGGATATGGACTACGATGATCCCTGGCAGAATCTGTCCATTCACTATAAAAAAGGAATGCAGCACCTGAACGGCCAGCAGGCGCTGGAGGTGGTGCGCTTCCGCCACAACAACGATATGTCGGGCTATTCAGACGTAGGTCGCACCCAGACTCAGCAGGCACTGCTCACCGCGGTGGCAAAAAAGGTACTTTCCTGGAACAACGTGACCAAGATCGGCGGGTTTGTGGACATTTTCGCGAACTATGTGGACACGGATCTGGATGCGACCGATATGGCGTATTTCGCTAGCCAGGCTCTCTATTTGGATCTGAACACAGGGGTGTCCACCAAGACGCTGGAGGGCCGTGGAGACGCCACCTACAAGGGCTACACCTGGTGCTATGAGCTGGACAAGGACAAAGCGCTGGCGGATATCAACGCCATGCTTAATCCCTACACCACGACCGTTACCGACGAGATGGCCCACATTATGAAAGCGGATTCCTACGCCACTTAAAATGGGTATGATACATAAGACAAGCGCCCCGGCGCAAGGAGGAAAAGACGTATGAGCGAAGCAATGCAGAGCAATCCCGGCAAGGAACTGGTGCGTGCCGTAAACGGCGTGGACTGGCTGCGCATTCCCATCAAGACCTGTCTGATCACTAACGAGCACGACATGAAGAACATCGTGGACGAGTATGCCCGTGAGCAGATGCAGGAGGGGGACATCCTCTTCATCTCCGAAAAGGCGGTGGCCTGCACCCAGAACCGGGCCATCCCCATGGAGGACATCAAGCCACGTAAGCTGGCGGTCACCCTGAGCAAATACGTGACCAAGACTCCCCATGGCATCGGTCTGGGCATTCCCGAGACCATGGAGATGGCCCTGCGGGAGTGCGGCGTGCTGCGTATTCTGTTTGCGGCATTCTGTTCCGTGATCGGCAAGATATTTAAGCAGAAGGGCTGGTTCTATATGGTGGCCGGCCCCAAGGCCCGGGGCATTGACGGGCCCACCCACGGCACCATCCCTCCCTATGACCACTATGTGGTGCTGGCCCCCGCCGCCCCCGGCAAGGTGGCCAAGGAGCTGGCTGCCCATCTGGGTCACGAGGTGGCCATCGTGGACATCAACGATCTGGGGGCCAACATTCTGGGCTATTCCAGCAAGGAGCTGGAGAAGCAGCCGCTGGAGCAGATTTTGGGGGACAACCCCCTGGGCCAGGGCGGCGAGTGTACACCCATGGGCATCATCAGAAAGGCATAAAAAGAACCGGCGTTCCTGACGGAACGCCGGTTTTCTCATCCTTCCTCCACAGGCAGATCCACCACGATGGGCTCGTGTCCGGTGGACTGCACGAATTTGAGCAGGTCATCTCTGGTCAGCCGCAGGGTGGAGGTGGACAGGCCGGGATGGGCGCTGATGTATTCATCGTCCATCAGGGGCTTGTCCATGACCAACTGAATGTGATGGTCGGTGTCAAACATCAATTCCAGAGCGGAGACGGAGCCGGGGGTGGTGTGCAGGTACTCCGCCATGTGGTCCGCATCGGCGAAGGACAGGCGGGCGCAGCCCAGCTGGGTGGAGAGGAACTTGGTCTTGAAGGGCTTTTCCCCATGCATCATCAAAAGATAAAACTGAGTTTGCTGGCGGTTGCACAAAAACAGGTTCTTGCAGATGGGCGCGCCCAGCTTTTCCTCAATAATGCGGCAGTCCTCCATGGTGTCCGCGTGGTCATGGTCCACACGGATGTAGGGGATGGACAGATCGTCCAGCTTATCGTAGATGGCCTCTTCCGCGTCCGTGCGGCGGTCTGCGGGGCGGCCGGTATAAACGGTTTCGTCGATGTACATGGGAAGGACTCCTTAGTTCTTCAGACTCTGCATGGGAGCCGGGATGCGTCCGCCCCGGGCGATAAAGTCGGCGCAGGAGCCTGCATGGACGGGCATCACGGGGGCGGAGCCAAGCAGGCCGCCAAACTCCACCATATCACCCACCTTGCAACCGGGGGCGGGGATAAGGCGCACGGCGGTGGTTTTGGAGTTGACCATGCCGATGGCCGCCTCGTCCGCGATGATGGCGGACAAAGTCTCTGCAGTGGTGTCGCCGGGGACAGCGATCATGTCAAGGCCCACGGAGCAAACGCAGGTCATAGCTTCCAGTTTGTCCAGTGTCAGAACACCGGAGGAGGCCGCGGCGATCATCCCCTCGTCCTCGCTGACGGGGATGAAGGCACCGGACAGGCCACCCACATGGGAGGAGGCCATTACGCCGCCCTTTTTCACCGCATCGTTCAGCAGGGCCAGCGCGGCGGTGGTGCCGTGGATGCCGCAGGTCTCAAGACCCATTTCTTCCAGAATGCGGGCCACACTGTCGCCCACCGCAGGGGTGGGGGCAAGGGACAGGTCCACAATGCCGAAGGGGACGTTCAGGCGGCGGCTTGCCTCCTGCGCCACCAGCTGACCCATGCGGGTAATGCGGAAAGCGGTCTTTTTCACCGTCTCGGCCACCACGTCAAAGGGCTGACCCTTGACGGACTGGAGGGCGTGGTACACCACGCCGGGGCCGGAAACGCCTACGTTGATGACACGTTCACCCTCGCCCACGCCGTGGAAGGCGCCGGCCATAAAGGGGTTATCCTCCACCGCGTTGCAGAACACCACCAGCTTGGCGCAGCCAAAGCCGCCCTTATCGGCGGTGGCGGCGGCCAGATCCTTGATGGTGCGGCCCATGAGGGCCACCGCGTTCATGTCAATGCCAGCCTTGGTGGAGCCCACATTGACACTGGAGCAGACGATGTCGGTGGTGGCAAGGGCCTCGGGAATGGAGTTGATGAGGATGCGGTCAGCATCCGTCATCCCCTTTTGCACCAGCGCGGAGAAGCCGCCGATGAAGTTGACTCCGGTAGTCTTGGCGGCCCGGTCCATGGCGGCAGCAAAGGGTGCGTAGTTTTTAGCATCACAGGCCGCGCCTACCAGAGCGATGGGGGTAACCGAGATGCGCTTGTTGACGATGGGGATACCGAACTCCCGTTCAATGGCTTCGCCGGTGGAAACAAGATGCTCGGCGCTGCGGGTGATTTTGTCATAAACCTTGTCACAGGCCAGCTTGATGTCGCTGTGGGCACAGGACAGCAGGGAGATGCCCATGGTGATGGTGCGCACGTCCAGATGCTGTTGGTCGATCATCTGGATGGTCTGCATGATTTCGTGTTGGTTGAGCATATCAGACACCTCGCTTAGATGCGATGCATCGCGTTGAAGATGTCCTCCCGCTGGATGCGGATGGACAGACCGCGCTCCTCGCCGGCCTTGGCCAGAATATCGGCCATGTCGCCGATGGTGGTGGGGCAGGCGGCGGTGTCCACCAGCATGACCATGGTGAAGTACTCCTGCAGCACGGTTTGGGTGATGTCCAGAATGTTGATGTTGTGTTCGGCCAGCAGGGCACACACCATGGCGGTGATGCCCACCTGATCCTTGCCGATGACGGTTACGATGGCTTTCATAAAAACAGTCCTTTCTGTCAGTTGAGTTCATCAAGGGTGAGTTCAAACCCATCCAGGAAGTGCTCCATAAAATATTTCAGCGCGGGGATGGGGTTCTGGCACAGGGCGGCGTAGGTCTGCTCCTTTGCTTTTTTGAACTCGGTGTTGCCCGCCTTGAGTTCCTCCACGCACTTGATATAGGCCGACAACTTGTCGGCGGCTTTGACGATGGCATGGATCTCCGGATCGGGGATAGTCACCGCCTCGTCAAAATCGCGGCGCAGTTCCTCAGGCAACATGGACAGCAGCTTTTGCTCCGCCACCGCCTCCACCTGCTTGTAGGCGGCCTGAATGTCCGGGTTGTCGTACTTGATGGGGGTGGGCATGTCGCCGGTGAGGATCTCGCAGGCGTCGTGATACAGTGCGGCCACCGCCACCGTACCCGGGTCAATTTGTCCGCCGTAAAAGCGGTTCTGGATCACGGCAAGGGCATGGGCCAGCACAGCCACCTGATGGGAGTGCTCCTGAATATTTTCCTGAAAGGTGTTGCGCATCAGCCCCCAGCGGTTGATGTACCGCATACGGGAAAGCATGGCAAAAAAGGGATGGGACATAGGGGCGTCCTCCTGTCTGTTCAAGTACAGATTATTTTACCACACGGGAGGAAAAGTGTAAACGCAAAAAACGGGACTGAGATCAGTCCCGTTTTTTGCGTGCCTTGAACCATGCTCGCAGGGTCAGGATGATGAGCAACCAGAGGACAGCGGAACGTAGCAGAAGGAGAACGCCGGAAAATAAGTAGAGCAGAGAATGCCCTAGAAAACCGTGGTATAGAAAATATGCCGCGACTGGAAAAGGGAAAAGAAGTGAGATGGGATTTGAGGAAAAGGCGAGGCCGATCAGCTGAGGATTTAAGACCAAAATACTGACGGCAGTCAAGAGCCAACCGCAAATGAGCCAGGGGTGCTTTTTAGACAGCAGCGGGGGAAAGCCCAGAACAAACAAGACCAGACCTAACGCCACCAGTACTATACTGAACACCAGACCGAGGATGACGGCAATACCGCCCAGCACCATAAGGACGGTGCCTGTGATCTGTGCTGGGGTCAGTCCGGCCCGCTTTTCCATGTAGATGACCTGGGGTTCGACGGCGGGCTGTTCCGGCTGTGGCTGTGCGTCTTCACGCACCAGTTGATCCACGCTGATTCCGAACAGGTCGGCCAGCTTGATGATCTTGTCCAGATCGGGCACCGACTGGCCCGTTTCCCACTTGCTTACCGACTGGCGGGATACCTCCAGCCGCTCGGCCAAATCACCCTGAGACAGGTTTTGGGCGGTGCGTAATTCCAATATCTTTTCGGCCAAAGTCATGAGACCGCCTCCTTTCTTCTGGGGCTATTATAGAGAATTGCGGACGCAAAGGCAACCAAGCGGGGTTGGAAATATTGGCAACCGGCGGTTGCGGAGGAAAAATCTCCCCTAAAGAGGGGCAATTTCTTGGCAAGGGAGCGAGGTTGTGATATAATATTCCGGTATGGAAACCCGAACGCAAAATGATTACTGAACGCGGTACGGAGGATGTGTATGGAGCTGACGGAAAAGACCCTGTCCAGCCAGACGGTATTTGAAGGCAAGATCATCACGGTCAAGCTGGACAAGGCCCTGCTGCCCAATGGGGCTGAGGCGTCCCGGGAAGTGGTGGAGCACCCGGGCGGGGTGTGCATTCTGGCACTGCAAGAAGATGGCACCGTCCCACTGGTGCGCCAATTCCGCTATCCTCTGGGCGACGTGATGCTGGAGCTGCCCGCGGGCAAGCTGGAATACGGGGAGGAGCCCCGTCCCGCGGCCATCCGGGAACTGGGGGAGGAGGTCGGGCTGGAGCCCGGCGAGCTGACCGAGCTGGGCTTTATCTACGTTTCTCCCGGCTTCTGTACGGAGAAGCTGCACATGTATCTGGCTCGGGACGTGAAGGCGGTTCCTGTTCACCCGGACGAAGACGAATTTCTGGACATCGTCTACCTGCCGTTTGGAGAACTGATGGAGATGGTCATGTCCGGGGAGATCACCGACGGAAAGACGGTGGCCACCGTGCTGAAGACCAAGGTTCTGCTGGACCTTGGCTAAGATTGGAAAGAGGTGCTTTGTATGGAAAAGACCATTCTGATCGTGGAAGACGAGACCAATATCGTGGATATTCTCTCCTTTAATCTGGAGCGGGAGGGGTATAACACCATCGAGGCCTATGACGGCCAGACCGGCCTGCAGCTGGCCCGGGAGCAGAACCCTGACCTGATCCTGCTGGACCTGATGCTGCCCAAAATGAACGGCTTTGACGTGTGCAAGCAGCTGCGCTCCGAGGGCTGCGCCATTCCCATTATCATGCTTACCGCCCGGGAGGAAGAGGCGGACAAGGTGCTGGGGCTGGAGCTGGGAGCAGATGATTATATTACCAAGCCCTTTGCCGTGCGGGAACTCATGGCCCGGGTCAAGGCCAATATCCGTCGGGCTCACATGCCTGCTGCCGCGGCGGAGGACAACTCGGGCCGCATGGTGTTTGGCCGCATTGTCATCGATACCGAGGGTGCGATGGTACAGAAGGACGGCGTGACGCTGGAGCTGAGCCAGCGGGAATATGATCTCATCCGTTTTCTGGCCGGGCAACCGGGCAAGGTGTTCTCCCGCGAGGCACTGATGGAGCACGTGTGGAACTATGCCGGCTATGTGGGTGACGTGCGAGGTGTGGATGTGGCGGTGCGCCGTTTGCGGGAAAAGATCGAGGATGATCCCGCCAACCCCGCGTTTATCGTGACCCGCCGGGGTTTGGGCTATCTGTTCAACGCGTAATGATTCGATTTCGCTTTGTGCGATGAAAGGGGGGAGCGGCCATGCTTCGCAGTTTGCATATGAAGCTTGTGATGATCATGGTGCTGCTCATCCTGTCTCTGATGACAGTGGTTGGGGCATTTCTGATCAACTCCGTGGTTGCTTTTTACCTGAATGATTTTTATACCCAGATCGGCACTGTGGTCAGTGACCGGGATCTGTACCGGGATCTGACACAGGAGACGGCGGCGGAGCTTGCCGGCGAGGTCACCGGGGTGGAGATGCTGGAGCAGGTGCTGGGTGCCTATGCCGGTGAGCTGGGCGTGAACGGCAGCAACCGCAACTTTTATATTCTGGACGAGACCGGCGTGTATCTGGCCGGAACGGACGATGAGTACGGTGCGAGGCTGGAGTACACCGAGAACCTGCTGGCTGTGATCAAAGACCGGAGTATGGTGGGTGACGAGAGCAGCGTGGCTGCCGACTACATGGATGTGGCCATCCCCATCGACCGGGGAGATGGACAGTATATCATCTACATCCGGGACAACAGAGATACGGTGGACGAGCTGAACAATCAGCTGTTTATTCTGATCATGCAGGCATTGGTCTTTGGCCTTGTGATCTCGGTACTGCTGTCCTTCCTTCTGTCCAAAACCATGGTTACTCCCATTCAGCGGCTGACCGACGGCGCAGAGCGGGTGGCCGGCGGAGACTTTTCGGACAAAATCGAGGTCACCTCCCGGGATGAGATCGGCGTGCTGACCAACACCTTTAATGACATGGCTCAACAGCTGCAGGACACTATTCAGCAGGTGGAGAACGAACGCAATAAACTGGATACCCTGTTCCTGCACATGACTGACGGCGTGGTGGCCTTCTCCAGCGAGGGGGCGGTGATCCACTCCAACCCCGCCGCAGCGGAGATGCTGCGTACAACGATTGATGAAAACACCCGCTATCAGGATTTGTTCGGGCAGGTTGCCGAGCTGGGCAGCGTACTGTCCGCGCCGGACTATCTGGAGGGAGAGCGGGCGGAGGGTGACCGCTATCTGGAACTGCTGCTGGCCCCCTTTGACCGGGAAAATCAGGCGGGAGCACTGGTAGTCCTCCATGATGTGACCGCCCAGCGCAGGAACGAGGAGATGCGCAGAGAATTTGTTGCCAACGTGTCCCATGAGCTGCGCACACCTCTGACCAATATCCGCAGCTATGCCGAAACGCTGTCCGAAAACGCGGGCGAGATGCCCCCCAACACGGAAAAGAAGTTCCTGAGCGTGATTTTGAACGAGAGCGACCGCATGACCCATATCGTACAGGATCTGCTTACCCTGTCCCGCTTTGACTCCGGACACAGCGAGCTGAAGCTGGGGCGATTCTCCTTTACCGGCGCTATTAATGACCTGTACAACGCCGTATACATGGAGGCGCAGAAGCATGACCACACCGTGGAACTGAAGCTGGAACCCGGACTGCCTGAGATTCTGGCTGACCGGGAGCGGGTTTTGCAGGTGATGATGAATATCGTGTCCAACTCCATTAAGTACACCCCCAACGGCGGTCATATCGAGATTTCCGCCGGGCGCACCCCAGACCGGGTGTGGATGGAGGTGTCGGACAACGGTATTGGCATCCCCAAGGAGGACCGGGCTCGTATTTTCGAGCGCTTCTATCGGGTGGACAAGGCCCGCTCCAGAGAGTCGGGCGGTACCGGTCTGGGACTGTCTATCGCAAAGGAAATCATTGACCGTCATCAAGGCGTGCTCACCACGGTGGACAAGGATGAGCCCGGTCTGACCGTGCGCATGGAACTGAAAATAGAGGGTCCCGGCCATGAGTAAAAGGATTCGTGTGACAGAGACACTGAAAACCGTGGCCATCGTGGCGCTGACCTGTTGCGCATTTTGGCTGATCAGGGAGAGTCAGATGTTTCAGGTGGCCGGCGTACTGGGAACTGCCCGGCCCGGTGCGGAGGGGGTACAGGTACAGACGGTTCAGAGCCAGAATGTTCTGCCCATACGCATGGCGGTCATGAGCCAGGGTGGTTGCTACGCGGTCCAGTATGACGAGCAGGATCTGACCGGCACGTTTGGACGCATGGCACCTCTGCTGAACGAGGCCCTTTCCAGTGCCCAGACTCCCCGTGAGATCACCGCAGAGCAGTGGCAGAAGGCGCTGACCAGTGCACCGGGTGTTTACTTCGATTTTCAGGGAGAACTTCCGCTTTCGGTTCTGGCAGGATGGCTGTCCGGACAGGAAAACATAGGGTTGAGCGCATATGCCAGACACCTGCTGCTGGCTGCGGACGGCGAGGGCGGAGTGATCCTGGCCTATTACGAAAAAGAAAGCGGAGCGTATTTTGCCTGCCCCACCCCGCTGGTCAATCTGAGCCATCTGCAAAGTGCAGTGGCCCAGACCACGCCAAACGGTGCGGTCTTTGCCTGTCAGGCGGCCAATTACGGTATGCTGGCACCCTGGACGATCATCAGCGCACAAACACCTCAGCCCCGGGAGTACGCCGCACACAATCCGCTGCCTGCACAAGAAGAGGACGGACTGAATGAGCTGCTGGAGACACTGGCATTTCCTCTGGGAATCACCACGGTCTATGAGACACCGGAGGGGCGCAGAGCACGCAGCGGAAACGACACCCTGTCTGTGTCCAATGAAGGTCTGGTCACCTATTACAGCACCCGGGAAGAAGAGCGCTATCCGGTCACAGCGGGTGAGGGCGAGAGCGAACTGTTTGCTGCCGTGGACGGTGCAAACCGATTTGTTCGTAGCGTACTGGACCTGTGGCGGGGAGAAGGGCGTGTTTGTCTGGAACAGGTGGAGGAACAGGGGAACGGGGTTTACCGGATGAACTTCCGCTATGTTTTGGGCGATATCCCGGTCCAGACCGGACAGCGGGGCTATGCAGCCACAGTTCTGGTGGATCAGGGCTATATCACGGAGTTTGAACTTCAGCTGCGGACCTATGTTCCAATGGAGCAGACCACGCTGATGCTGCCGCAGCCGCAGGCTGCGGCTGCGCTGGCCGATCTTGGACAGACGGGCAGCCAAATGGAGTTGCGCTATCAGGACAGCGGTGATATAGCCAGAGCCGGCTGGATTGCAAACTAAGCGTCTGAGCGCCCGGGAGCAGGTGAGATCAGAGGGAGAGGGGGCAGAACCGATGGAAGGCGGAAAAATCAAGAATGTTGTGATTGTCATTTTGCTGATCCTGAACGGATTTCTGCTTTTTCTGGTGGGCGGACGCAGAATGGAGACCACCCAAAGTCATGAATCGGCCCGGAACAGTGCCATTCAAATCATTCGCGACGGCGGCGTACAGCTGGAGGCAGAGAATGTTCCGGATAACACCGAGCTGCCGGTGCTGCAGGCTGAACGGAATCTGGAAGAGGAAAAAAACCTTGCGGCGGCGGTATTGGGGGCGGATGTGAGCGTGGAGGCGTTGGGCGGTGAGGTATATCGCTGCCATAACGGGAACGGATGGATCCAGTTCCACAGCACCGGAGAGTTCATGGCAGAGCTGGGGGGACCGGCATTTGCTCTGGAGGGTGAGTCGGCGAAGCATGCTGCTGCCCTACTATCCGAACTGAGAATTGAAAGTCGGGTTCTGACGGACACTGTGGCGGGTGGAACGGGAAGCGTCACACTGAGACAAACCGTGAGTGGTGTGCCCGTGCTGAACTGCCAGGCGGTAGTTCATTACCGTGATGGAGTGATTGTCAGCATCACCCAGGGCAGACGGCTGCCAGGTGAGGTACAAGCTGCCGCGCCTAAGGAGACCATGTCCGTGTCTACCGCATTGATGCGGATGTACAATGGACTGAAAGCGTTGGGCGATGTTTATACCAGAATCGAGGAGATTACGCCGGCCTATACTATGAGCGTTGATCTTTCCGGAACGGCCCGTCTTGACCCAGTGTGGTATATAAAGACGGATACGGGTTCCTATCAGATGGATATTCATACCGGGCGGCTTAGCCGGTTGGGCGGTGCCGCAGTAGCGGCAGATGCGCAGATTGTGCTGGCAGAAGAATGAGATAAAAAGAACACAGGGTGCTGTCCCATTGGACAGCACCCTGTGTTTGTTTGATTTTGTTGCGACGGTTTGGGCGCATGGCCGGGTCGCTTTTTCTGCGCACTTCGTATTGTCACGCCTCGCACCCTCCGCGACGGCCGATAACTCCTCCGACTTCGCCGAAACCCGTTCCACCCTGCGGGTGTCTCTGGGCTTTCGGCATCCGCTCCGGAGTCTATCGTCCTGCTCCCGGGTGCTCAGACGCTTCTTATCACATCATGCCCATACCGCCCATGTCAGGCATGGCGGGAGCGGCGGGAGCGGCGGGGGCGGGCTTGTCGGCCACCAGAGACTCGGTGGTCAGCAGGGTGGCGGCAATGGAGGCCGCGTTTTGCAGAGCGGAGCGGGTCACCTTGGTGGGGTCAACGATACCGGCGGAGATCATGTCCACATAGGTCTCATTGTAAGCGTCGAAGCCGTAGCCGGTCTTGCGGGCGTTCTTGATCTTCTCCAGAACCACGCTGCCGTCGATGCCGGCGTTGGTGGCGATCTGCTTGACGGGCTCGGTCAGGGCCTTGGCGATAATGCGCACGCCGGTCTTCTCGTCGCCGTCCACCTTGGAGATCAGCTTCTCCACGGCGGGGATGGCGTTGACATAGGCGGTACCGCCGCCGGCCACGATGCCCTCTTCCACAGCAGCGCGGGTGGCGTTCAGAGCGTCCTCAATGCGCAGCTTCTTCTCCTTCATCTCCACCTCGGTGGCAGCGCCGACCTTGATGACGGCCACGCCACCGGCCAGCTTGGCCAGACGCTCGGTCAGCTTCTCCTTGTCGTACTCGGAGGTGGTGACTTCAATCTGGCTCTTGATCTGGTTGACGCGGGCCTGGATGGCGGCGGGTTCGCCGGCGCCGTCCACGATGATGGTGTTTTCCTTGGTGATTTTCACCTGACGGGCCTGACCCAGCTGGAACAGCTGAGCTTCCTTCAGCTCCAGACCAACCTCGGAGGAGATGACGGTGCCGCCGGTGAGGATGGCGATATCCTGCAGCATCTCCTTGCGGCGATCACCGAAGCCGGGGGCCTTGACGCAGGCCACATTCAGGGTGCCGCGCAGGCGGTTGACGATCAGGGTGGACAGAGCCTCACCCTCCACGTCCTCGGCGATGATGACCAGCTTCTTGCCAGACTGCACCACCTGCTCCAGCAGGGGCAGCAACTCCTGAATAGCGGAGATCTTCTTGTCGGTGATGAGGATGAGGGCGTCGTCCATGACGGCCTCCATCTTCTCGGTATCGGTGACCATGTAGGGGGTGATATAGCCACGGTCAAACTGCATGCCTTCCACGACCTCGGAATAGGTCTCGGCGGTCTTGGACTCTTCCACGGTGATCACGCCGTCGGCGGAGACCTTCTCCATAGCCTCGGCGATCAGCTGGCCAATGGTGGCATCGCCGGAGGAGACAGTACCAACGCGGGCGATGTCCTCGGTGCCGTTGACCTTCTGGCTGTTGGCCTGGATAGCCTCCACAGCGGCGGCGGTGGCCTTGGCGATGCCCTTCTTCATGACCATGGGGTTGGCGCCGGCGGCCAGATTCTTCAGACCCTCGCGGATGATGGCCTGAGCCAGCAGGGTGGCAGTGGTGGTGCCGTCGCCGGCCACGTCGTTGGTCTTGGTGGAGACCTCCTTCACCAGCTGAGCGCCCATGTTCTCGAAGGGATCGGGCAGTTCGATTTCCTTGGCGATGGTCACGCCATCGTTGGTGATGAGAGGGGCGCCGAACTTCTTATCCAGCACCACGTTGCGGCCCTTGGGGCCCATGGTGATCTTAACAGTGTCGGCGAGCTGATTGACGCCGCGCTCCAGAGCCTTGCGGGCCTCCTCGCCGTAGCAGATGATTTTAGCCATAACGAATTACCTCCAAATATTATTCAACAATAGCCAAGATGTCGCCCTGACGCACGATGGTCAGATCCTCGCCGTCGATCTTGACCTGAGTGCCGGAATACTTGCTGGTGATGACCTTGTCGCCGGGCTTGACGGTCATGACGACTTCCTTGCCGTCCACCGCACCGCCGGGGCCAACGGCCAGCACTTCGGCCACTTCGGGCTTCTCCTTGGCGGCGGCAGTGAGAATGATGCCGCTCTTGGTGGTCTCCTCCGCTTCCACCATCTTGATGATGACGCGGTCAGCCAAAGGTTTCAGATTCATGGTTGGTTCCTCCTTATATTGATGTTGCATTAACTTAATCAGGGGTTAGCACTTCGGACAAACGAGTGCTAACCACGAAAATGATGATACCCTGTTTTATAGGAAAAATCAACCCCCAAATTTGAAAAAGTGGGGGCTGAAAGGAAAATATTTACGGTGTGTTCACAAAACGGCTTTTTGAGCTGTGGGCGGAGTGCTAAATCCGACAGCATACGAGGCATGGGCGGGGTAAAAGAAGTTGATTTTTTTCTCCGAGAGGCGCACGGTAAAGGCGGTGTCCCGCATGACCTCTCCATCCACAACAGCGGTGATCTCCTCGTCGGAGCGGAAGGAGATGGACTGACCGTGGTAGGCAGTGACGAATTTGGGCAGGTCCTTATACCTGCCCTTGGCATACTTGCCCAGCAGGCCGGGAAGCTGATACAGGGACACTTTGTTAACATGGAGTATATCCAGCACGCCGTCGTCGGGCATGGCTTCGGGCACGGGCATGAAGCCGCCGCCGTAGTACCGCCCATTGCATACGCACAGCAGGGCGGAGGGACCATCCAGAACCTGTCTGCCCATTTCCACATGCAGAGGGCGGGAGATTCCCTTGAACAGCACATGCTCAAGAAGGGACAGCACATATGCGCCCATGCCGGACACAAAGTGCCAGCCCTTGTAGCGATGCACGCCCGCACCGATGCGGGCATCCACACCGGCGCACACCATGTCGATACCCAGCTTGCCGTTGCAGTCAATCAGATCAAAGGGGGTCTGGGGGCCAACGGCAAGAGACTCCAGATCGTAGAACTGTTCCCGGTAGTTCGCGCCGAAGATTTTGAGAAAATCATTTCCCGTTCCCTTGGGCACACAGGTAATAGCCGCGTTGTCAAAGCCGGCCGCCCCATTGACCACCTCGTTCAGCGTGCCGTCACCGCCGCAGGCGTAGATGCGCACTTCCTCGCCGGTTTGAGCGGCGGCCCGGGCGATGCGTTCGGCGTCTCCGGCTTCTTTGGTATAAATCACCTCATACTCAAAGGACAGGGTGGACAGAAGCTTGTCCAACGCCGCGGTGGAGGCCTTTTTGCCCGCGGCGGGGTTGATGATGAATAAATGTCGCATAATAAACCTCCTGAAAGGAGTTTATAGATACATAAAAAGATCGCACTTCAACATACCATTATAAAGTTTTCGCTTTTTGTCCGCCTGCTTGCCGAAGGTGCGCTCAAACTCCGTGTGGGAGGACAGCAGATACAGTTTCCAGCTGTCAGGGAATTTCTGATAGGCTTTGCCAAAGGCGCGGTACAGATCCTCGGCCTCCCGGCGTTCCATAATGCGCTCGCCGTAGGGCGGGTTGGTAACGATGCGGCCATACAGGCCGCCCCAGTGGAAGCGGGTGGCGTCCGCGACCTCAAAGGAAACCAGATCATCCACCTCGGCCAGCCGGGCATTATGCCGGGCCAACTCCACGGCGGCGGGGTCCAGATCGCCGCCCCAGATTTCATAGTTGCCGTCAAACTCCTTATCCATGGCTTCATCTGCCGCATCCAGCCACAGCTTGTTGTCCAGCCACGCCCACTTCTGGGCGGAGAAAGAGCGGTTTAGACCGGGAGCACGGTTTTTGGCGATGAGGGCGGCCTCGATGGGGATGGTGCCCGAGCCGCAGAAGGGGTCGCACAAGGGATCGCGGCCCTTATATCGGGACAGCATCACCATGGCGGCGGCCAACGTTTCCCGCAAGGGAGCCACGACGCCTTGAGCCCGGTAGCCGCGCTTGTGCAGACCCGCACCGCTGGTGTCCAGCATGAGGGTGACAGTGTCCTTCATAATAGAGAACTGGATCTGATAGAGCGGGCCGGTCTCGGGCAGGGTCTCCATACCGTACTTCTGGCCCAGTCGGGCGGCCACGGCCTTCTTCACGATGGCCTGACAGGCGGGGACGGCGTGCAGGGTAGAGTTCAGGCTGTGGCCCTTCACCGGGAACTGACCGTTTTTAGGGATAAACTGTTCCCAGGGCAGGGCGCGGGTGCCCTGAAACAATGCCTCAAAATCCCGGGCAGGGAAACTGCCCAGCACCACCAGAAGCCGCTCGCCGGTACGCAGATTCAGATTGATTCTGGGAATGTCCGCGGTCGTGCCGGAGCACACCACACGGCCATTTTCCGCCCGGACGTCGGCAAGGTCCAGACGGCGCAGTTCGTCGGCCACCAGTGATTCCAGACCGAACAGGGTGGGGACGGCAAATGAAAGCTGTGACATGGGATAACCTACTTTCGGGAAAGGATATTTTCTACAGTATATCCGTTTTTTCGCTCCGGTGCAATGAATTTAAGCCTATTTCCCGGATGGAAACTTTAAGTTGCCGAAAAATTTCCCGCGCGCAAAATGAAGTTGGTAGACAAACGGGGGAAAATACGATATGCTACCATTAGAAACCGGCAGAAAGGAGGGAGCGGAGATGTCCTTTGGAAGTCGACTGCAGGCCTTGCGCCACCGTCACGGAATTACCCAGGAGGCCTTTGCTCAGCAGTTGAATGTGTCACGGCAGGCGGTATCCAAGTGGGAGTCCTCCCGGGGCTATCCGGAGATGGAAAAGCTTCTGTATATCTGTAAGCACTATGAAGTGACCATGGATGAGCTGTTTGCTGATGAGGTTCCCGCCCCCAACGAACGAGGGGAACAGGAGGCACAGGAGGAACTGGCTGACGGCCCCACCCTGAAACGATCTTTGGGGAACTTCTTTACCAACTTGTCTCCCAGAGATCAGTGGGTGTTCGGAACCTTTGTGAGCTCCGTGGTGCTGGTGCTGGTGTCCCTGTTCTTCCTGCTGTGTACAACAATGGCGAAAGGAGCAACGGATGGTATGACGTTAAAAGTGGCGTGGCTGGCCCTGCTGATTTTGTTCAGTGTGGGAGAGGCTGTTACCGTGGGACTGACCAGCATATGGTTTGCGGTGGGTGCGCTGGGCGCACTGCTGTGCGCGCTGGCGGGCGGCGGAGTGTGGCTTCAGGTGGGCGTGTTTCTGGCACTGTCTGGGCTGGCGCTGGCGCTGGTACGGCCACTGGCAAAAAAGTTTCTGACGCCCGGCTATTCGGCTACCAACGCCGATCGGGTCATCGGGCAGGAGGCGGTGGTTACACAGGAAATTGACAACCTGCGCGGTCAGGGGCAGGTGAACATCGCCGGTCAGACCTGGACCGCCCGCAGCCAGGACGATGCAGTTATTCCCGAGGGAGAGCTGGTGCGGGTGCTGCGCATTGAGGGCGTGAAAGTGTTTGTTGCCCCAAAGGAGTAAACAAAAAATTCGGATACAATTTTTATAGGAGGTAAATTATGGGTTTCTTGATTCCTGTCATTCTGGTCATTCTGG
Source organism: Oscillospiraceae bacterium (assembly GCA_015068065.1). GTDB lineage: Bacteria > Bacillota > Clostridia > Oscillospirales > Oscillospiraceae > Lawsonibacter. The sequence continues at coordinate 91,935 of SVLE01000001.1, forward strand.
TTTTGGGCGTTATGGCCGCCAACATCCGCGTGGTGCAGCAGTCCCGGGCATTTGTAGTGGAGCGGTTGGGCGCGTTCCAGTCGGTGTGGAGCGTTGGCCTGCACTTCAAGATCCCTTTCCTTGAGAGAGTGGTCAAGAACGTGTCTTTGAAGGAGCAGGTGGTGGACTTTGCACCCCAGCCTGTTATCACCAAGGATAACGTTACCATGCAGATCGATACGGTGGTGTACTTCCAAATCACCGATCCCAAGCTGTATACCTATGGCGTGGAGCACCCCATGTCCGCCATCGAGAACCTGACCGCCACCACCCTGCGTAACATCATCGGTGATCTGGAGCTGGACCAGGCATTGACCAGCCGTGACCACATTAACACAAAGATGCGCGCCATTCTGGACGAGGCCACCGACCCCTGGGGCATCAAGGTCAACCGCGTGGAGCTCAAGAGCATCATCCCGCCCCGTGAGATTCAGGACGCCATGGAAAAGCAGATGAAGGCCGAGCGTGAGCGCCGCGAGGCCATCCTGCAGGCCGAGGGCCAGAAGCAGTCTCAGATCCTGGTGGCCGAGGGCGAAAAGCAGTCTGCCATTCTCCGTGCCGATGCCGCCAAGCAGGCCAAGATCATGGAGGCGGAAGCCGAGAAGGCCGCCCGCATCATGGCCGCCGAGGCTGAGGCTGAGGCCATTATGAAGGTCCAGCAGGCCACCGCTGACGCCATCAAGCTGGTCAACGAGGCCAAGCCCGGCGAAGGCGTGATCAAGATCAAGGCTCTGGAGGCCTTCCAGGCTGCTGCCAACGGCAAGGCCACTAAAATCATCATCCCCAGCGAGCTGCAGGGTCTTGCGGGTCTTGCCAGCACCGCCAAGGCGGTCTTTGAGACCGAAGAGCCCAAAGCTTAAAAGGACACAAAAATCGCCTGACCGCACGGTCAGGCGATTTTTTATGCCTGGTACAGATTTGATGTATTATGATTCCGTGGCTGATTTACATCCGGCTTGTGAAGGTGAAAAAGAAGTGGAGGCGGCCGGGCCGCCTCCACAAGTTTTTGCAGAATTATACTTTCTCAATCACAGTGGCGCTGCCGAAGCCGCCGCCCACGCACAGGGTGGCCAGGCCGTACTTGGCATCGGGACGGCGCTGCAGCTCGTAGCACAGGGTGCCGATCAGACGGGCACCGGTCATGCCGGCGGGGTGACCCAGGGCGATGGCGCCGCCGTTGACGTTCAGCTTGGACTGGTCGATGCCCAGCTCCTTCACGCAGGCCACGGCCTGAGCGGCGAAGGCCTCGTTCAGCTCGATCAGATCCATCTGGTCGATGGTCATATCCAGCTGCTTGAGCACCTTGCGCACGGCGGGGATGGGGCCGATGCCCATGACACGGGGATCAACACCGGCGGTACTGTAGCCGATAAGCTTGGCCATGGGCTTCACGCCCAGCTCCTTGACCTTGCGGCCGCTCATCAGCAGCAACACGCAGGCGCCGTCATTACGGCCGCAGGCATTGCCTACGGTAACGGTGCCACCCTCCTTAAACACGGGCTTGAGCTGAGCCAGCTTCTCCGGCGAGGTCAGCCGGGGATGCTCGTCCTTGTCCACGGTGTACTCGGGAGTCTTTTTGGTGGCGGGGAAAGTGACGGGCACGATCTCGTCAAACTTACCGGCTTCGTAGGCCGCCTGATAGCGCACCTGGCTCTGATGGGCCAGGGCATCCTGCTCTTCCCGGGTGATGTTGTACTGCTCGGCCACGGTCTCGGCGGTGATTCCCATGCCGAAGCGGCCGTAAATGCTAGAGGGCTGGGCGCCTACCTGGCTTTCCGTGATGGAATCATAGACAGTCAGGTTGCCGGTGCCCGCGCCGTAGCGGATGTTGTTGGTGAAGAAGGGGGCGTTGCTCATGCTCTCCACACCGCCGGCGATCATGATATCGGCCATGCCAACCATGATCTTGTTCATGGCGTTCTGCACGGCGGACATGCCGGAGGAGCAGGCCTGCTGAATGGTGAAAGCGGTGACCTCGTAAGGGAAACCGGCCAGCAGGGCGGCGTGACGGGCCACGTTGTGGATGGCGGAGGAGGGACGGGTCTCACCCATGATGATCTCATCCACCATATCGGGGGTGATATTGCCTCGCTTGACGATCTCCTTGAATACGATGGCAGACAGGTCGGCCACGGTCAGGGACTTCAAGGCGCCGCCCATCTTACCGATGGGGGTGCGGCATGCGGCTACTACATAAACGTCTTGCATATTGATTCTCTCCTTATAAGTGTATTTACAGCAAGGTTATTCATTTTCAATATAGCATTATGAATGCCGAAAAACAAACGCATAAATCAGGGCTGATACATTTATAAAATTAAATGATAAGCGAGTTTTTCTCAAATCCGCTCGATGGGGGTGGACACGCCTAAGCAGGAGGGGAACAGGCCGTATCGGCCCTGAGTATTCTGCAGGGAGAGCGGCTTCCGCATGCGTTTGAAGCGGAGTTGGTGTTGCGAGGACCACTTGCAGTGCCTACCGCCAATTGGCCGCGTTTTTGAGAAAAGCATAATAGCTTCCGGAGCCGTTCCGTGCTATAATGGGGACATCCGGAAGAAAATATAACACGCGGTGCTCCACAGGCGCTGTGTTCTGATAAGGAGATCGGTTATGGAGCTTTGCTACGGTATCTTAAGTACATCTTCCATCGCACCCCGGTTTATTGCCGCGGTACGCGCCTGCGGCAAGGGGCGGATCGTGGCTGTATCTTCCCGCACCCTGGAAAAGGCGCAGGAAAAGGCCGCCGAATGGGACATCCCCACGGCGTACGGTTCCCACCCGGAACTGCTTCAGGACAAGACTGTGAACATCGTCTACATTTCCAACGTGAATACCGGGCACTATCCCTGGGCCAAAGCGGCGTTGCTTGCAGGCAAGCATGTGATATGCGAAAAACCGTGTACCACAACCCAAGCGCAAACGGAAGAGCTGTATGCGCTGGCGAAAAGGCAGGGGCTTTTCTTTATGGAGGCGCAGAAAATGCTGTTTTTGCCGGCGGTTCTGGAGGTCAGGGAGAGACTTGGGGATCTGGGGCGGATCACCATGATGGAACTGAGCCACAGCTTTCCTGCGGCCTACAACGGATGGATGTTTGACAAAGAAGCCGGAGGCGGGCCGCTTTTGAGCAGTGGCATTTACGCAGTACAGCTGATCAGCTGGCTGTTTGGCCGAATCACGGATATCCGTGGTACAGCAAGCAAACTGGACAGCGGTGTGGAGTGGCAGTACATCCTTACGGGGGAAACAGAAACCGGAGTTTTGTTTTCTGCCAAAAACAGCACCCGGGCAGTCTTGGATAATACCTGTCGGATTTTTGGTGAAAATGGGTTTATCGAGCTGCCAAACTACTGGAAAGCCAGAAAGGCCATCTTTTATATTGACGGCAAAACAGAAGTGCTGGAATATCCCTGTGAACACGAACTGGTCTACGAGGCGGCGCACATTGCCGATTGCCTGGAAAAAGGGCTGAAAAACAGTCCCGTAATCACCGAAGCACTCTCTTTGGAGGGCATCCGCGCCATTGAGAAAGTAAAGGCCAGTTGGTAAGGATACCTGGAATAATAAAAAGGAGCCTCACTATCCCGGAATAGTGAGGCTCTCCTTATGGTTGCGGAGGCAGGACTTGAACCTGCGACCTCCGGGTTATGAGTTGCGGTCGAAGTTTCCGCTGGAGGCTTTCTGGCCATTTTCAAGCCTTTGCTCCCCGGCTGAGGATGGTCTTTAGCCTTTTTTTCACCGTTGTTCCAACAGTTAAATTTCCTGTTCTGGGTCAAAAAGTGAGGCAAACCGCAAGGCTCAAGACTTTTCGCCTTGAGCCTTGCGGTTTTATGGTGGATATCCAATTTGCCCTCATCCCAAGCGCCGCAGCATCTGTTCAGGGTTGTCCGCATATTCCAGTGCCGTCTGTTGGCTGATTTGTCCGCTGTGGTACAGGCTCAGAATGGACTGATCCATACTAAGCATTCCCTCTTCCGCTCCGGAGGCAATGGCTCCGGCGATTTGATGATTTTTACAGTCTCGAATCATGCTGCGTATAGCGCTTGTCATATGCATAATTTCAAAGGCGGGCACTCTGTCTCCGTTTACGCCGGGCAGCAGCTGCTGGGATACAATAGTATGCAGCACCGCACTGAGTTGGATACGGATCTGCCCCTGCTGGTCGGCAGGAAACGCATCGATCACACGATCAATCGTATTTACCGCACCCTTGGTGTGCAGAGTAGCCAGCAGCAGGTGACCGGTCTCCGCTGCCGTCATAGCGGTGCGGATCGTTTCCAAATCGCGCATTTCACCCAGTTGGATCACATCGGGTGCCTGCCGCAGACAGGCGCGCAGGGCTGACAGGTAGTCCTGGGTGTCTACCGCGATTTCCCGCTGGCTAACTATACTTTTCTGGTTGCGGTGGAGAAATTCGATGGGATCCTCCAGCGTGATGATGTGACAGGCTCGCTGACAGTTGATTCGGTCGATGAGGCAGGCCTGGGTAGTGGATTTGCCGCAGCCGGCCGTTCCGGTGACCAGTACCATACCGTTGGTCAAGTTGGCAAGAGACATGACTGACTCAGGGATGCCCAACTGCTTCCAGTCCGGAATGGAAAAGGCCACGACGCGAACCACTGCGGCACAGGACCCTCGCTGGCGGTAAGTGTTTACGCGAAAGCGGGCAAGTCCGGGTACGGAGAAAGAAAAATCATCGTCCCCGGAACTCAGATAATCAGCCATATCCCGCTGGGCCAGGTCATAGATCCCGAGGATAAGGGCTTCTCCCTGCGCAGGCATGATTTTTTCGTCTCCAAGACAGAGCAATTGTCCATCCTGTTTGACACTCACCGGTGCACCGGGAACCACAAACAGATCTGAGGCCCCCATCTGAACTGCGCGGGAAAGATATTCCATCAAAGCCGACATGGCCGTCCCTCCTTATTTTCCGCCCCAGACCGTGATCCGGTCCTCGGCCTGCCAGATCCCGGCGGGCACCGTCTGCCAGCGCAGGATACGATAATCCGCACCCTGCACCGCTACCTCGACCGTTAACATCTGGGTGTCTCCCACAGCACAGCTGTACTGCAGGATCGAACCCTGACCTGTTACTCCCTCCGGCATTTCTCCCGAGCGCAGCGCAGCGAGGAGCTCCTCTGCCCGCCGGTCTGCGGCGTAATAATCCTGTACAGCCTGCTCCGCCCGATGCCCCAGCCGTGCCCCGGCCTGTGCGGTGGATACTGTCAGCAGGGCAAACACCGTCAGGCAGAGCACACCGAAAATGGTCAGCAGGGAACTGAGGCCCACCACCGGGCTTCCACCTGTCCGGAAACGATCACCCATGGTTCTCCACCTCCTGCCAGTTCACATCCAGTTGTGCCAACGGTGCTTCTCCCGCACCATAGACCCGAATTCGTGCTGAACCCAGAGTGGTATAAGCTGTTGGAAGTCGGCTGACCTCCAAACGATATTCTCCGGGTGGATCGCACGGCTCCCATACCGCATCGTAAAACATGGTTTCAGTCTGGTCAACGGATTCGGGCCGTTCCTTCTCGATGCTTTTCAATCTCTGCGCCACATTCTGCGCCAACAGCAGTGCCCCGTGCCGCTGTGCCTGATCCCGGACACTTTGTTCCGCCCAGACAAACATGCGCAGGCACAACGCGCCTGCCAGGGCAAAGACCAGGACCATGACCAGCAGTTCCATTATCAGCAAAGAAGTTCGGTTTTTCATACCGCCTCATCCTCGTATACGGGCAGGTGCAGCCATACCCAGCTGGTCTGCCCCCCGCACAGGAACTCTACCCGAAGCAGATCATTTTCCCGGCTTAGGGTCATCTGGTCGGCGGGAACAATCGTTTCGCCGTCTTGAGGGTCAAATATTCCGTCTTCTTCGGCAAACAATTGCATCAGCCATCCGTCATAACAGTAGATCCGTGTCAGGTAAACTTCGCCCTGTATCTCCTGCCGGATAGTCAAAGCATCTCCATTCCCGAAAGACTCCACAGTGATCGCCCCGGACACAGGTGCCTGTCGGACGCTGGTGGCAATAAACTGGGTTCGGATGCGGTCGTCACCGGTCTGCCGACCCCGCTGTATCATCATTTGGTACAGGTTTGCTCCGGTCAAAAGGACAAGCAGGATACTCGCCCCGAATACGCCCAGCAAAAGAAGGGCCGCAAGTCCGGATACGGACCGTTTTGTTGTATTTTCTTTCATTTCGACTTTACCAAAACTGTGATGTCAGGCATCAGGTTATCCGCAAATGCTTCATAAAACACCCGATAGTGGGCCTCATCGATCTGCACACCACTGTACCGGGTCAGCTCCTCCAGCGTGGGGGGGTAGACCCCCTGCTCGGCATAATAAGCCGCCGCAGCCCGGCGCACCGCCTGTTCCAACTGTCGCTGTCCCTCCTGCGTACGCCCGGTGTCCATGTTGCGCAAGGCCGTAAAAAAGCCCAACAGGATCGTACCCGCCAACAATATATATATCCCTATGTGAAGGGCACGCTGGAGTATGATTTTTCCTTTTTTCATCGGTCCTCACCCAATTCCGGACATGATGTGGAGCAGAGGCAGCATTACACTTAACAGGATTGCCCCCACCAACACAGATGTGATCAGTACCAGTGTGGGCTCAATGCCGTTTATGCGCATTTCCAGCGCCTGCTCACTTTCCTCCAGCATCTGACCGGCCAGCTGTTCCATTACAGTCTCTGCGCAGCCGCTGCGCACCCCGGCCTCCAGCAGGCGACACCGCGCCTTGGACATCAGCCCACTCTCGCGCAGGGCAGCTGCAAGAGGAGCGCCCTGCTGTATACGTTTCAGGCATTGTTCGCACCGATTCAAAAACCGGGGATTCTCCTGCCCAAGGGCTTGGGCCAGCTGTACCGACTCCTGTTCGGTCAATCCGCTGCTCAGTCCCAGCGACAGCACCTGTACAAAGCGTGCGGCATTGATTTGTCCAAACACGCCGCAGTCGTCCCGCATTCTGCGCCAGCGGGTCATCAGCCATTCCCGAAACCGGGGCCAGGCTACCGCCAGCGTCAGCACACTTACAACCAGCGCCAACAGAGTACATAGTACCGGGAGAGCCCGGCGCAGCGCATTTCCCAACAAGAGCAGTCCACCGGCAAAGCCGGTCAGTCCGCTGCCCAGCCGGGCATATACATCATCAAAAACCGGCAGCACCCATACCAGCAGTACCGCCACCACCGCAAACATGACCAGCAGCAGCATGGAGGGATACAGCAGGGCCGCATACAGATGCTCATCCATCCGGGCACGTGCCCGATAATGGTCTGTCAGTGCCTGAAGGGAATGTTCTGTTTTTCCTGTCCGTTGTCCGGCCTCCATCAGCGCACACAGATAGGCGGGGAAGCACCCCATCTCCCGAAAAACCTGTTCCAGCGATGCACCCTCGTCCGCCCGCTGCGCCATTTGGTGCAGTACTGCGGCCAGCCTGGGATCCTCTTCGTCCCGGGCCATCAGATCCAACGCATCCCCCGCCGAAATCCCGGCATGAAACAGATTGGTCAGAGACTGACAGACTGCCCCCAGTTCTTCGTTTGACAGCTTCCGTTTTGTCATAAAGCCTCCCGCACGCTGCCGTATGTTCAGGCAGCGCTCATCAGTAAAAATACTTTGCGTGGTAGTTTTCGCCGTCTCCGATATAGGCCATGATCTGTGCGCTTTGTCCACCGGAGGAGGCAAAGGTGGGGTCCATGCGCTTCCAGCTGTGGCCGTCAAAGAAAATCGCGCCGTCCACCCAGCCGGTCTGCTCCGACCAGACACTGATCCATGCATGATAGGCCGGGCCGGCAAAGCCCACCACCAGTTTGCAGGGCACACCCTGACTGCGCAGCATCCCGGTCATCAAAGCCGCATAATCAAAACAGATCCCACTCTTTTTCTCCAGGACCCAATCCAGATCGGGCAGATAGCCGCTTTTCACGGTGGCAGCCAGTTCCCGGTCATAAGTTAGTCCACGGACCACATAATCATAGACGATCTCTACTTTTTTTAGCGGGTCAGTCTCTTCTCCAATCAGCTGCGCCGCCAGTGCCACCGTTTGGGGGGCGTGGTCGAAGTTTACATATTGGTTGGAATGCAGGAAGGGAGCAAACTCATCCGTCAGTTCCACCCGCGTAGTCAAAGAAAGTACTGCGGCGTAACTGCTGCCCTGTACGTTCTTGTAGATGGTAATGCGGTAGTCACCATTGCCGTCCGACAGGGGGAACGCCGCCCATTCGCCGGCAGTCAGATTGTAGGTGTAGGTTGTTCCCGCCCCTTTGACCTGTGCTTTGAGCCGCAGGTCGGTGGACCGGGTATAGCAGACCATCACATACCCCTGCGCAGTGTTGGAATAGTCGATAACCGCCTGTTCGTTCTGTTTGACCCGCACTCCGGAAGCTACCGCCGTCACACGGGTGGCCAGCGCGGCAGGGCTCTGTGCCAGTGCCACCGCCTCGTCCTCCAACACCACGACACCTTCTGTCCGTGCCTGTTCGGACAGATAGGGGTTCGCTTGCTCAGACGGGGCACAGCTCGTCAGCATCAGCAGGCACGCCAATCCGTACAGCGCACGCTTCACTATTTGTTTTCTGGACATAGTCTGTCACCTCATTTAACTGACCGGCTGGCAGAAAATGCGTTATTTCCTGACTCAATCATACCATTTTCTGCTTGTTCGGTAAAGTTTTTCCCGGTATACACTTGAAAAAACGCGATCTTTTCTGATATAGTGTCATTACAAAGAAACTACTTTGCCTTTGTAAGAAAGGGGGGCATGCCATGTCGAACCTGCACATAACCATGCTGGGCAAGTTTTCTATCCGCAAAGAGGGGAATTTTATAGACGATTCCAGCAATCGTATGCGCAAGGTATGGCTGGTGCTTGCCTATCTTGTTTTTTCCCGCACCACCCGCGTAACACAGGACAATCTGCTGCAGCTGCTATCTTCCGGCAACAGCGAAGGTGATCCCGGCAGCCGCATCAAGGCGATGCTCTACCGGGCGCGAACCCTGCTGGATCAATTGGGCGAACATGTCGGTCACGACCTGATCCTCTTCAAAAACGGCTGCTACAGTTGGAACACCGAGCTGCCCGTCACAGTAGATGTGGAGGAATTTGACCGCCTGTGCTCTTCCGCTGCACAGCAGACGGACGAGGATGCCAGACTGGATCTGTATCAGCAGGCACTGGCCCTGTATGCGGGCGATTTTCTTCCCAAGCTCTCCTCTGAGCCGTGGGTCATGCCCATCAGCACCTATTACCACCAGATGTATCTGGATGCAGTTCAGAATACACTGGAACTGCTGGAGCGGCGAAATCAGTGGATACCGGCTGTTGCCCTTTGCCGACGAGCTTTGTTGGTGGAAGCCTACAGCGAGCCCCTTTATCAGCATCTGATGCGCGGGTTGATCGCACTGGAGGATCGCGCCGGTGCACTCCACGCTTACGAAGAAATGAGCGAACTGCTCTTTGCCAACTTCGGCGTTATGCCCTCAGACGAAAGCAGGCGGCTCTATCGTGATGCCGCCCGTGAAGCCGGCAGTGTCGCCATTACCACCGGAACGCTGCGTGATATGCTGAAAGAACCGGCTGGTGCCAAAGGTGCCCTGCTGTGCGAATACGACTTTTTCCGTCTGCTCTATCAGGTGCAGGCCCGGGCCATCATTCGCAGCGGGGATGTAGTTCACATCGCTCTGCTTTCGGTACACGGACGAGGCAAAAAAGACCTTCCTCGCCGCAGTCTGGACACCGCAATGGATAATTTGCAGGATGTGATCGTCCATGGCCTGCGTCAAGGCGATATCGTGACCAAGTGCAGCGTATCCCAGTTCGTTATCATGTTGCCTCATGCCAACTATGAAAACAGTTGTGCCGTTTGTGAGCGGATTCTCCGTTCTTTCGGACGGCAATACCCCCACTCTCCGGCCAGCATCACGTTTAGAGTCCAGCCTCTGGAACCAAATCTTCCCACTGCGTAAATATTCCGGTCAGTGCCCCCTGCACTACCCAGCGGTGGTCATATCCGTTTCCGGTGCAGGTGGACAGGGTGATCACACTGTCCTCCACCGTAGGAACAAGGTCGGTTTCAATCGCCGAGCGTTCTGCACTGTAATCCAAAAACGCCTGCTTCTTTTCCGGAGTGTTTACATCCAGTCGATAGGTATACCCACGTACTTCTGCCTCAAAGGCGGCAAAGATATCATAGCGGTGTATACCCTTGTCATTCACAATGTAAATGCAGGGATATTCCTGCCAATGGCTCTGTGTTCGGTATTGCCTGAGCGAACCGAACATGGAGCCGTTTTTCATGTTATGACCGTAAATGATTGTATTGAAGCCACTGAGATCCGGTTGCATTTTGCATTCCAGAAACACCGAGCCCGCCGCATTACGCTTGCCCTGCCAGGTGTGGTTGAGGTAATATTGATTGTCCTCCCCCTGCAGGATGGGGTAGTCCAACTGCGTGCCGGGAATAGCAATCCAACCTAAAACATCTTCGTTGGCCTGCTGCAGCTGGCCCAAATCTACACTCCACAGGTACTGTGCGTTCTCTTCCAGTGGGCGGAACTCCAGCTGAGCGGGCGATTCCGGAATCAGAGGCACTTCCGGCTCGGGCAATCCTTCCACAGAGCTTTGTTCCAGACCGGCTGCACTTTGGGCCTGCAGGGTGCTTTGCTGCGCGTGCCAATAGTCCATCCCCTGACGGGCAAGGAGCGCAGTACTGCCACAAAAAGCTATGGTCAACATAAGGACCGCGGCCTTTCGTATTATTTTCTTCATTGGTACTGCCTCCTTTCAACATCTGTTATGGCACGTTTAGCATATCATGTACCGGTCACAGGAACGGTTATATTTTGCGTTCTGTCCTTCAAAAAACATTTTTTCTGTAACGCAGCACCCCCGGGTTGCCCCGGGGGTGCTGCGCATGCTGTTCTGTTTTGGTTAAAACCCGGTTATCAGTTGCTTTGCCAGCGCTTCTTGTCCTCGGTGCCCAGCACAACCAGAGCCGCGCCGGACAGGATGGCCATCAGCAAATATACTGCCAGCTTGTCGCCAGTCTTGGGTACGTCGGCCAGGGGAACCTCGTCCTCGATAATTTCAACGGGCTGCTCGGGCAGTTCGGGGATCTCCACCAGAGGCACGTCTTCCTCAGGAATCTCAATGGGCTCCTCGGGGAGCTCGGGCTCAACGGGCTCTTCCGGAGTCACAGGAACATCAGGAACCACGGGCTCGTCGGGAACAACAGGGGTCACAGGAGTAACGGGGGTCACAGGAGTAACGGGGGTCACAGGAGTAACGGGGGTCACAGGAGTGACAGGGGGACGGCCGGGAACTCCGGGAGTAACGTTTCTATACCAGGAACCGACCAGCTTCACGGCCTTAGCGGGCATGGTAAACGCACCCTGCTGCACCTCGACATCCTCGGTTCTCCAACCGGCGAAGGTATAGCCTGCCATGGCGGGCTTATCGGCCACACTCACCGCAGCGCCGGCGGAATACCGGGCCGTGGCGGGAACGACAGGAGCATGCTGGGGAACAGTGCCGGCGTACTCGTAGCTCACAGTGTAGGTCACAGGAGCGGAGCCGCGCTTTTCATACTTGTTGGTGATCTCCACCAGGCCGGAGTCATTGGCAGTAACGGTGGCGTACTCGTTCCAGTACAGCTCGTCGTAAACCACCTTGGTTCCCTCCCAGGTGTAGCCGCTGATCACGAAATTGTCTTCCTCAACGGTGTAGCGACCGACCTCCACCTCCATGGTGTAGGTGCCGTCGGTAAACTCGCCGTAGGTGACGATGCCGGCCACCTGAGTGCCGTTGCTGATCTGCTTGTAGACGATAAATGCCACATCATCGGGCAGAACATCGCCGTTCTTCAGGCCTTCAGTAGTCTTGGTAATGACCAAAGTGCCGGTCTTGGGAGGAGGCGGTGCGTTCTTGGTCCAGGAGCCTCTCAGCACCACGTGAGTCTCAGGCATTTCGAACTTGCCGTCCACAATCTGGGCTTCCTCGGTAGTCCAGCCGGAGAAAGTGTAGTTTCTGAGATTGGGAGCATCCGCCACGGTCACCTGGGTGCCGGGGCCGTACTGAGCGCTGCCGGGAACAGCGGGGGCGCCCTCAGGCACTTCACCGGTGTAAGCGTAAGTCACATTGAACAGAATGGGAGGAGGAACTTCCTTCTTGGTCCAGGAACCGGAGACAACCACGTCCTCAGCGGGCATCTGGAAATCTTCCTTGTCCCAGCCGGAGAAGATATAGCCGTTCAGGTAAGGGGCATCGGCCACGTTAACCTGCTCGCCGGCCTGATACGCAACGGTGGCAGGCAGCTCGGGAGCGCCCTCGGGAATCTCGCCGGTGTACTGATAGGTTACGGAATACTTGGGAATAGCGGTCCAGGAACCGGTAATGACCACAGCCTCAGCGGGCATCTCAAAGTTTTCCTTATTCCAGCCAGAGAAGGTGTAGCCGTCCAGCGCGGGAGCATCGGCCACGATAACCTCGGTACCAGCTTCGTATTCCACGGTGGCGGGCAATTGGGGAGCGCCTTCAGGAACCTCACCGGTGTATTCATAGCTCACGGGATACTTGGGGTCGGGATTTTTGGTCCAGGAACCGGTAATGACCACGGCCTCGGCGGGCATCTCAAAGTTTTCCTTGTCCCAGCCGGAGAAGGTGTAGCCTGCCAGCACAGGAGCGTCGACCACGGTGACCTGCTCGCCGGCCATATACTGCTGGGCAGCAGGAACAGAGGGAGCGCCCTCGGGAATTTCGCCGGTGTACTCGTAAGACACAGGGTATCTGGGAATGGCGGTCCAGGAGCCGGTGATGATCACGTTTTCGGCGGGCATCTCAAAGTTTTCCTTGTCCCAGCCGGAGAAGATATAGCCATTCAGGTAAGGGGCATCGGCCACGGTGACCTGCTCTCCAGCCATATACTGCTGAGCAGCAGGAACAGAGGGAGCGCCCTCGGGAATTTCGCCGGTATACTCATAGTTCACGGAATACTTGGGAATGGCCGTCCAGGAACCGGTGATGATCACGTCTTCGGCGGGCATCTCAAAGTTTTCCTTGTCCCAGCCGGAGAAGGTGTAGCCTGCCAGTTCGGGAGCATCTGCCACGGTGACCGCAGTGCCTTCTTCGTACTGTACAGTCTCGGGCAGCTCGGGAGCACCCTCGGGAACTTCACCGGTGTACTGATAAACAACATTGTACAGGTCGGGGGGGATCACCGTCCAGGAACCGGAGATGACCACATCTTCAGCGGGCATCTCAAAATTTTCCTTGTCCCAGCCGGAGAAGATATAGCCTTCCAGATAGGCCGCGGCAGCCACGGTAACGGCAGCACCGGCAGTGTACTCAACGGTGGCAGGCAGCGCAGGCGCGCCCTCAGGGACTTCGCCGGTGTACTGATAGGTTACAGAATACTTGGGAATGGCGCTCCAGGTGCCGGTGATAACCACAGCCTCGGCGGGCATCTGGAAATCTTCCTTGTCCCAGCCGGAGAAAGTATAGCCTTCCAGTTCGGGATCATCGGCCACAACAACTTCAGTGCCGTAGGTGTACTCGCCGGCAGCGGGCAGCTGGGGCGCGCCCTCGGGAACTTCGCCGGTGTACTCGTAGGTGACGGGATAGAGAATGGCAGTGTAGACATAGGTCACGGTGGTGTGACCAGTGATGGTACCGCTGACGGGGTCGCTGTCCTCGGCCAGTGCCTTGAACTCATAATGCTCAATATCCTTCTGCTCGGTCACATACTCCTTGCCGTACAGGATACCGGTCTGCGCGATTTGCTCGGCAATAGCCACGCCCTGCTCATCCACATAGTTGACAGTCAGGTCAAACCGGGGCAGAATGCCGCGGATATCAGGAACGTTGAACTCAGCCTCAACAGGGGTCTCATCCTCTCCCACTGTGTAGTCCAGAGTGGTGGTGCCGTTTGCGGAGGTCAGGATGGTGTAACCCCCGTAGGCGGGGTCAGACTCAATAGCGGAGGGGTCGATTTCCACCTGATAGGTGATGGTGTAGGCGGTGATGCCGTCGGCAACGACAGGGGTAAAGCTGCTTAGATCCCAAGTTTCGGAGGTGCCGTTGTAAGCGGAGGTCACGCTCACCATGCTCACACCCTCGCCCATGGGGTCGGTGATAACGGTGGGAACGGTTTGGACAGTAACCACGTTGCCGGCCTCACCGATCAGATCCACGCTCAGCGTGTCAGCGGAGCTGACGATGGTACGGTCGAAGTCGGACAGCACACCGTATCTGTCGGTGTAGTTATAAGCCACGGCGATGGTGGCGGCGGAGATGTCGGCCAGAATGTCGGCCACATCGTCGTAGTCGACGGCATCGGTCTGAGAGCCGGTGTCACTGCCGCCGTAGGTCACCTTGCTGGTGGAATCGTTGTCTACATCACCAACACGGGCAGTGGGGGCGCCATCACTGAACAGGATCAGAGACTGATTATCCGCGGGGATGCCGGTCAAAGCCGCAGTATCGTTGAGCAAGTTACGCCCCAGAACCAGACCGGCTTCCATGTTGGTGCCGCCTCTGGTCAGGTAGGTGCTGCCCTGATAGGCGCCGTTTCCGGTGCTCAGAGAATTGACCAGGCTCTTCACGCTGCTCAGGTTGGCGGCATTGGTTACGTCGATCCAATCCTGAATGGCCACGGCATCAGTACCGAACACGATAACACTGACCAGCCGCTTGTCACCCTCACCGACATTCTCAACGTAGCTGTCAAGGAAGTCGGATACGGCGGACTGCAACTGCTGAAGGTGGGTGCCGGGCTCCCTGTACTGACAGGCGGGCTCGCCCTGCACGTGGAAGCTGCGCCGCTTGTCGCAGTTGACACAGCGGTTGCCGCCGAAGAAGCTCCTCTCGTAGGAGTTTCCGCTGCCATCGGGACACAGATTGCTGGTGCCCTTGTGGTCTGCGTGGTTCTCGCTCTTGCCGCAGGTAAGGCATCCATCGGGAGCCTCGTCCATGGAGTTGGACACGTCCAGCACCAGGGCGACTGCACCGTGGGTGGCGCCGTCCAGCTGGATGCTGGTGTCCTTGGTCTCCACAGTCAGAGTGATGTCAAATACATTCTCGGTGCCGGTGGCAGTCGCTTGCTTGGACAGGTGGATCTCCCAATCCTCAGCAGTACCCACTGTACCGTCCTGCTTGTAGTAGGTGTCCTCGTAATTTCTGACCAGCTCGGGGGTCTCTCCCGCGGCCAGCACGCTGATGTTGATCATGCTGATGATCATCACGATGCTCATCAGCAGAGCCAGAGCTCTCTTGCCATAATTCTTCTTTGCCATTATTTCGTTCTCCTTTCAGTGGGTGAGCGAAATATCGGCGGCCGCGCCGGCATAGCCCTTCGGCCTTAGCCCGCTTGCTTTGCGTCCCGCCCTTTCGGTGCGGTTTGCCACTTGTCGAATATTTCCCGTTTTCCTTTTCTGTTATTTTTTAAGATGCTTTTTCTTTTGCCTGAATTGCGCTGTCCATCAACAGGAGCAGCTCCAGCACACTGCGGAAGCTTTGTTCCCGCCGCCCCTCCAGCCATGTAATGCTGCCCTGCCAGCTGGTGTGCTGCCGGAACAGGATCCGAATGGCGAAGGTGGCTGTTGCTCCATCCGGAGGTGGCTGTGTGGGTGGCCCCGTGGCGTGCTCAGGAGGGGGGGCGAACATTCGGGTCGCGGTGAAGGAGGCCGGAAAATTCATTCGATCCAGCATCTGCTCCATTTCAATCAGAAACTGCGTCCCGCTTTGAAACGTTTTTTCTGTGTTCAGATATGTATTGTACAGTCGCCCTGCCAGAATCGCATTTTCATAGGAGTCGATGCAGACCGTTGTTGTGCGGTACTCTTCGCCCCAAATTCGTTCCATGCTCAATAGCACCCCTCCTTTCTGAGTGTGTTTTACCTGTTGTGCTATATATATATCATCCTCCGGTTACGCGAGTGGTTATATTTTGCATTTCTTTGTTCATTTTTTGGTTTTCTTTTTTATAACCGGAAGGTGAGCCCGGTTTTTCTTGCGCTTGCGCTTGCGTCCGTCCGTTTCCTTTGCTAATATGTTAATGTATAACACCCAGATAAGGGGGATGACTATGGTTTCCCGGTTAAAAGATACCTTGTTGCTGTTGGGCAGCGCGGGCGGCGAACGTGCGCAGCTGCGCGAGATATTTCGTTCCGCTTACGACCTGCTGGAAGCAGAAAACCTCACACAGGCCCATATGCTGCTGGATCAGAACAGCAGTTGTATTGCTGCGGTTTTAGCCGACCTTCCCCTTTCCGTTCCGGAGGATGTCCGGCGTTTATCCTCTTTCTGTCACCACGGAACACCAAATGAAATCCCTCTGATTCTGTTTGTTCCCTCTGACGGGGCCGGAACTCAGGAAGAACTGGCCTTTTCTCTTGGCGCAACCGAGGTGGTGCTGAGCCCTTATACCTCTTCCGTTGTTCAGCGACGGGTACAGACCATCATTGACTTGTTTCTGCATCGGTGGAATCTGGAACGGATGGTAGACGAACAAAGCCGGACCATCCGCAACACCAATCAGGTCATGCTGGATGCCCTGTCTGCCATCATTGAGCACCGCAATACGGAGTCAGGCAATCACGTTTTGCGTATTCGCCGTTTCACCGCTATTCTGCTGGAAGAGGTGGCCGCTTTCTGCCCGGAATACAAACTGACTGCTGAGAACATCCGAATTATCTCCAATGCCGCTGCCCTGCACGATATTGGCAAAATCTCCATTCCAGACTCCATCCTGAACAAGCCAGACCGACTTACAGCCGAGGAATATGAGGTCATTAAGACCCACACCACAGTCGGCGGTCAACTGGTGGAAAATCTCAGCGGTATGGGCGACACGGAGTATCTGCGTTACGCCTATAACATTGCCCGATACCACCATGAACGCTGGGACGGCAAGGGCTATCCCGCAGGACTGAAAGGAGAAGAGATTCCCATCTGCGCGCAGGCGGTTGGTCTGGCCGATGCGTTCGATGCGCTGACCTCTCCTCGGGTATACAAGCCTGCCATTGCTTATGATCGGGCCATTAACATGATCGTGAATGGTGAGTGCGGCCTGTTCTCTCCCAAATTACTGGAGTGCTTCAAGCGTGTACGCACCCAACTGGTCGGTTTGGCACACCAGTATGCAGACGGATACTCTCCAAAGTCTGACCAGATCACCCTGCCTTTGCCCGGTCCGGAATGGAAAACCCATCGACTTGATTCCCTGCAGCTGTCTCAGGTCAAATACCAGACGCTGCTTCATCACATGAATGACACGGTGCTGGAGCTGGATCTGGACAACGAATTGTACCATGTAGTTTATAATCCCAATCCGGATCTGGACTCGCTGGTGCCTGCGGCCCCCTTTAGTCAAATCATGCAGCATCTGCGGCAGGGCGTGATCCATCCGGAGGATATGCCTGTGGCCAATCAGATCCAACGCACCATTGCGGAGGATTTTTTCCGTCTGAATCTGCGTCGGCTTTCCTTCCCTATGCGCATTTTCTCTCCATCCACCGGAGAATATCAGGCCTATGAACTGATTTTTCTGCGGGTCAACACCGGAAATGCTGAGCAGAGGATCCTGCTTGCCATTTGGCATAAGACTGCGAAAACCCTGCCGGCAAAAGAAGCATTTCTTCACACAGACCTGTACTCATCTCCGGCCCTGTATGGACTGGTCAGCACTGCCCTGCGCTGCCACTGCGACGATTTGTGTACCATCGATGCCGGTGCTGATACCCTGTTTTCCCTGACCGGATACACCCATCAGGAAATCACTGCGCAGTTTGCTTCGTCCCTGCTTAACCTTGTGCTTCCGGAGGATCGCCCTGCGTTTCTGGCAGCGGCAAAGGAGCATCTCCAGGCCGGTGGGCGCTCGGACATTCAGTTCCGGCTGATGCGCAAAGACGAAGATCCTCTTTGGGTATTGGCCAGAGGCCGTCTCTATCTGGAATCAGACGGCAGGGAATACCTTTATCTGGCCATTCGGGACAATTCCCAGCTGCGCCAGACCATCGATCGTCTGCAGGATGAGATCCAACGTCATCAGGCGCTTACGGAACAGAGTGAAGGCGTCATCTTCGATCTGGATCTGAAAACCGATTCGCTTACCTGCTCCGCCCGCTGGCAGGAAATGTTTGGCTACGCACCTCTGACCCGGAATTTCCTGGCCTCCATATCCCAGACCAGCCACTTCCATCCGGACGATCTGCCTATCCTCCACTCCTGGGCGGATGCCCTGCGCCGCGGGGAAGATGCTCCTTCTTACCAGGAGGTTCGCATTGTGAATAAGGACGGAAAGTACGTTTGGTGTCGCATCCACGCCCGACTGCAGCAAAATAATCATATTGTCGGCATCGTCTATGACGTGGACGAGTTCAAGCGGACCACATTGGCCCTGAAAGAGCGGGCAGAGCGCGATGCCCTGACCAAGCTGCTTAACAAGGCTTCCACACAGCAACTGGTTTCCGAGCACCTGAATGCTCAGGAGAGCGGTCAGCTTTCTGCGCTGCTCATTCTGGATTTGGATAACTTCAAAACAATCAACGACAGCCGCGGACACCTTTACGGCGATGCCGTTCTGTCCCAGCTGGGCAGTCGGCTGCGCAGTCTGTTCCGTGCCAACGACATCATTGGTCGTATCGGCGGCGACGAATTCCTTGTTTTTCTCAAGAATCTGCCCGATGCGGAAGTTGTAAAGGACCGCTGCTCCCTGCTTCTGAACTCTTTGGGGGAACTGCTGAACCGACTGGCCCCTGACCTGAATGTGTCCTGTTCCATCGGTGCCGCCATTGCCCCCACCCACGCCTCCAACTATGCCGATTTGTTCCACCGGGCGGACGAGGCGCTGTACCAAGCAAAAAAGCGGGGTAAAAGCCGCTACCGCATCTATAACCGCCGAGATAAGTACGATGCCCTGTTGGAAAACACCACGTACGTCAACTCCCGCATTGACTCCGATGAACAGCCCAATATTGCGGACAACTCCTTTATTCGCTTTGTTTTCCACGCCCTGTATGAGAGCGATGATATCGAGTCCACCGTGGATGAGATTCTGTCCCAGATCGGCAGGCAGTTCAATGTCAGCCGCGCCTACATCTTTGAAAACAACGAGGACAACACCACCTGCAGCAATACCTTTGAATGGTGTGATGAGGGAATCACTCCGCAAAAAGATATTCTGCAGAATATCAGCTATATCACCGACATCCCGGGCTGGCCGGATGTTTATGACGAACACGGGTTGCTCTACTGTTCCGACGTATCGGAACTGGCTCCCACCGCCCGTGCCATTCTGGAGCCGCAGGGGATCAAGAGTATGCTGCACTGCGCCATTATGGATAACGGTGTGTTCCGGGGCTATATCGGTTTTGACGACTGCGCTGCCCACCGCCTGTGGACACAGGAGCAAATCTCCCTGCTTCGATTCCTGTCTGAAGTTCTTGCCCTGTTCCTGTTGAAGAAGCGGACGCAGGACAAGGTGATCGAACAGGTCACCAATCTGCAAAACGTATTGGATAATCAGGACGCGTGGGTGTATGTGATTGACCCGGACACTTACCAGCTCCAGTTCCTGAACAAAAAGCTCCGCTCTCTTGCGCCAAGCAGTCGTGCTGGGATGACATGCTATTCCGCTTTTATGGATCGCCAGTCTCCATGTCCCGATTGCCCTCTCGCCACAGCAGACCACTCCTGCGTCATTGAGAACTCCAAGCTGGGGGTGCGTGTGCAGGCAAAATCTACACAGATTTTGTGGAACGGCAAGACCGAACAGTTGATTACCTGCTATGATGTGAACAGGGCACAAAGCAGCTGAAAACAGAAAAATTAGAATTTACCAGCCGGATATGCGGAAGTATCCGGCTGGTTTTTCTGAAATCCTCCCCGTGTGGGTCAAGGCTTGGGTCAGAGGGGTGAACTGGATTTTGACCCATACGGTTTCGGGAGAAAAATGCAGCAAAACACCGTGTTTCGTATGAAATACGGTGTTTTATGGTTGCGGAGGCAGGACTTGAACCTGCGACCTCCGGGTTGTGAGGAACGCACAAATTCTTGAAACATTTGAAAAAGTGGTGTAATATTATGCAATTTGGCACATTTTGAGAACAAAAAGCTGTGTTTGTTTCGCGGCGTTTAGTCGTATTTATGGCTGCGTGCGCTAAATTTGCGCCAAACCGCAGGAGGCAAAGCCAGTTTTAAGCGAGTTCAGAGATGAACTCACGGTGATCACCACATTGACTACGAGCACGAGGAATTTGTGTAGTTTGGAAGTGTCATTCCAACCGTTCTTTTTTGGCCAGATTCTCATCAAACCGAATCAGCACAGACTTTAGATCTTCAGGTAACCTGTTCCGACATTTTTCCTTTAATTCCTCCGGTACACCATAAAACCCTTTGGCGATGCTGTCTGCAATAGCAGTTAGGGTGTCGCA
Organism: Oscillospiraceae bacterium; assembly: GCA_015068065.1. Lineage (GTDB taxonomy): Bacteria > Bacillota > Clostridia > Oscillospirales > Oscillospiraceae > Lawsonibacter. The sequence continues at coordinate 112,409 of SVLE01000001.1, forward strand.
GTCGCCACCCAGAGAAACGGCGGTGCGGATGACATCTTCAAAGCTGTTACCCTCCAGAAATGCGGTAATAGCTTCCGGCACAGTTTCTTGGCGGCTCTCCACATGTCGATGTTCGGGGCGGATTTGATCGCAGGTGCGACTTAAAGCGTGTTGGAAGGTTTGCTCAATGTACTCTTTGATCTCGCTTTTGCTGTGACCGGTACGGGCGAGGAAGATGGTATTCGGTGCCCTCCACATCCACACGGCAGCTGCTCTGCAGGATGATGGTTACTTCGTATTTTCGATTGGTGTGCCAGCGCTCGGTGCACTGGTAGCGCAGGGCATGGCGCTCTTTGACGTTGAAGTCCGGCGGCCACCGGGTCTGTTTGATCTTCAATTCAAGGCCGTCATGTTCGGAACTCATGGGGACACCTCCCAGCCCTGGTTTTTCTTATCATAGCACAGGAGGAGCGCAGGGTGTGTCCATTCTAAAAAGTGACACATTTCCGGATTGTATGGCACTATTTGGCAGCGCGCAAAAAGGTCGGCCGGCAGATGCCGACCGACCTTTTAGGGGTTATTCGTAATCGTAGAAGCCGTGGCCGTTCTTGCGGCCGTAGCGGCCCTTGTCGTACTGCTCCTTGAACAGATCGTAGCCCAAAGGCTTTTTGCCGGTGCGGTCGTACTCGTCCTGCATCATCAGGAAGTTGCGGTCGATGCCGGTCAGATCCTTGGAGCGGAAGGGACCCATCTTGTGGCCGGCACCCTTTTCGCAGGCAATGTCAATATCCTCGTAGGTGCAGTAGCCGTTCTCCACCAGCCAGTACGCCTCGTTGGCGATGGCGCTGATGATGCGGTTGACGATGAATTTCTCCACTGCCTTGCGGATCAGTACCGGGCGCTTGCCCGTGGCGGTGGAGAAGTCCATCAGAGCCTGAGCGGTCTCCTCGCCGGTGTGATCGCCCTTGACCACTTCGGTCAGCTCCATGACCAGAGCGGGGTTGAAGTAGTGCAGATTGGCCACGCGGGAGGGATCGTCCACATCGTCCTTGAAGATGGAGGATACCATGGTGCTGGAGTTGGTGGCCAGAATGGCATGCTTGGGGGCAATGGCGTTCAGCTTCTTGAATATGTCGTGCTTGGCGGCTTCGTTTTCAAAGATCGCTTCAATCACCAGATCGGCGTTGCCGGCGGCCTCCTCCAGGGAGTCGGTCACATGGAACCGGGTGGCAACGGCGTCTGCTTCATCCTGAGTCATGCGGCCCTTGGACACGCGGCCGTCCAGATAATCGGCGGCCCAGGCCTTGGCCTGCTCACAGATATCCTTGTTGCTGTCGGTCACATAGACCTGAAAGTCGTATTTGGCGGTGTTCAGGGCAATCTGACGACCCATCATGCCGCCGCCCACTACACAGACGGTTTTAATGTTCATTTTCATTATACTTTCTCAATCACAGTGGCGCTGCCGAAGCCGCCGCCCACGCACAGGGTGGCCAGGCCGTACTTGGCATCGGGACGGCGCTGCAGCTCGTGGCACAGGGTGCCGATCAGACGGGCACCGGTCATGCCGGCGGGGTGACCCAGGGCGATGGCGCCGCCGTTGACTTCGGCTTGGACTGGTCGATGCCCAGCTCCTTCACACAGGCCACGGCATGCGGCTACTACATAAACGTCTTGCATATTGATGCGCTCCTTATCATTAGTTGAATGTGGTGGTTCACTCTTGCTATAGCACCAAAAGCAGGAAAAATGAATGCATAAAGCTGGGCAAATGCATTTATAAAAATAAATGAAACAGTACTTAGACCCGCTCAATGAGGGTGGACACGCCCAGACCGCCGCCGCAGCAGGAGGAGAACAAGCCGTACTTGCCCTTGGTGTCCTGCAGGTGGCGGATGGTGAAGGCGGCGATGCGGGTGCCGGAGGCGCCGTTGGGGTGGCCGAAGGCGATGGCACCGCCATGGGGATTCCAGCGAGCCATGTCAATGGTACCGCCCATCTGGTTTTCCATCTCACGGATGACGGACAGGTTCTGGGCGGCGAAGGCCTCGTTGCACTCGTACACGTCTATGTCGTTCAGAGACAGGCCGAACTTCTTCAGCAGCTTGACGTTGGAATAGGCGGGGCCGATGCCCATCATGCGGGGGTCGACGCCGTATTCGGCAGAGCCCACCCAGCGGGCGATGGGAGTGTAGCCCAGCTGATTGGCCATATCCTCGCTCATCATCAGAACGGCAGAGGCACCGTCGTTCAGGCCGCTGGCGTTGCCCGCGGTGGTCACGCCGCCCTCCTTGACGGGGCGCAGAGCGGCCAGCTGCTCCATGGTGGTGGAGGGGCGGGGATGCTCGTCCTTGTCCACGATGATCTCAGGGGTCTTTCTGGTGGCGGGGATGACCACAGGACAGATCTGGTCATCCAGCCAGCCGCTTTCCATGGCCTGACCGGCCAGCTGCTGGCTGCGCAGAGCGAACGCGTCACAGTCCTCCCGGCTCACATCCCACTTGCGGGCCATGGAGTCGGAGATGGTGAGCATATCGATGGCCTCCTCCTTGCGGGGAGAGAGCTGGTTGGGGATGGCGGTGGGAGGGATGAGCTTGTAGGGATCCACGGCCATGGAGAACTTGGCAGCCCGCTGGCTGTAGCTCTCGCCGCCGCCGGCAATGATCACGTCGGCATTGCCGGTGGCGATCTTCCAGGCGGCGTGGTTTACCGCGTCGATGGCGGAGCCGCACTGCATTTCGATGAAGCTGGCCACTGTCTCGTAGGGCAGGCCGGCGTAGAGGGTGGAGTAGCGGGCCATGTTGGTGGAGTGGGCGTCACCGGCGGCGGAGCCCATAAAGACGCAGCCCACCTTGCCTCCCCGCTCCATGATGCCGGAGCGGTCCACCAGAGCCTTGACGATCATGCCGCACAGCTCGCTGGGGTAGAACTTTTTCAAAGCCCCGCCCATCTTGCCGAAGGGGGTACGAAGAGCGTCTACAAAAACGACATTGTTCATGGTATGTACCTCACTTGCCGGCGTTGACGAACAGGGTCTGACCGGAGACGTAGCCGGCCTCCTCGCAGGCCAGGAAGCAGACGGCGGCAGCGATCTCAGAGGGCTCGGCCAGACGGCCGCTGGGGATAGACTTCTTGGTGGCTTCCACAATCTCCTCGGGTACGGTTTTATACATGTCGGTGTTGGTGGCACCGGGAGCGACACAGTTGACGGTGATGTTCTTGCGGCCGGACTCCTTGGCCAGAGAGCGGGTCAGGCCTTCCAGTGCGCACTTGGCGGCGGCGTAGTTGGACTGGCCCACGTTGCCCCGAATGGAGGAGGAGGCGATGTTGACGATGCGGCCGTAGCACTGCTCGCGCATGGAGCCGATAACGGCCTGACAGGTGAAGAAGGCGCTGTTCAGGTTGGTGTTGATGACCCTCATCCACTGGTCGGTGGTCATCTTGTGGAACATGCTGTCCCGGGTGATGCCGGCATTGTTCACCAGAATGTCGATGCGGCCAAAGTCCTGATAAATCTGAGCGAAAGTGGCCTTGACGCTCTCCTCGCTGCTGATGTCGCAGGCGTAGGAGAAGGCGCGCTTGCCGGTGGGATCCACGGGGGCGGTGTCGATCTGGTTCAGATCCAGAATGGCCACCTTTTCAATGCCCTCTTCCAGAAACTTTCTCACGATGGCGGCGCCGATGCCCCTGGCAGCACCGGTGACAACGGCATATCTGCCCTGAAGTTTGTTCATAACCATATTCTCCTGTATATAAAAAGTTAAATGGTTCCGTTGTGTTTCAGCTGCGCCAGCTGTTCGGCGGTCAGGCCGGCCAGTTCGGCGTACACTTCCTCATTGTGCTGACCCAGCATGGGGGCGGGGCGGTGCACGTAGGTTTCCGTTTCGCTGAATTTGATGGGCATGGCGGTGACGGTGAACTCGCCAAGACCGGGCTGATCCATGGTGGGGAACATATTCCGGGCGCCGGCAAAGTGGGGATCCTTGGAGATGTCCGCAATGGACAGGATAGGGCCGGCGGGGACACCTGCGGCCAGCAGCTTGTCCACCACTTCGTCCACGGTGTAGTCCTTGGCCCAGCCCTCCAGCAGTTCGCAAATCTCACGGTAGTGGATGGTGCGCTGGGCGATGCAACAGAAGCGCTCGTCCTTGGGCACGTCGGGCATGCCCAGCACCTGCTCGCACAGCTTGACGAACAGCTCGTCCTTGCCCACGCCGATCATGAACACGCCGTCCTTGGCATGGTAGGTGCCGTAGGGACAGTTGGCGGGGTAGCGGTTGCCGGTGCGGGGGGTGGTGTTGCCGGTGACGAAGAAGCGGTTGTTCTCCGCCTGCTGCACGGCGATGATGGAGTCCACAAGGGCGGTCTCCACCCGCTGACCCTTACCGGTGATGGTGCGGGCGTGCAGAGCGGCAAGGATGCCGATAACCGCATTCATGCCGCCGGTAATGTCACCCAGAGAGGCACCCACCTTCAGGGAATCGCCGCCCTCCTCGCCGGTAACGCTCATGATTCCGCCCATGGCCTGGGAGATCACGTCGTAGGCGGGGCGCCTGGTGTAGGGACCGAAAGAGCCGAAACCGGAGATGGAACAGTAGATGAGCCTGTCGTTGATCTGTCTGAGATCTTCGTAGCCCAGACCTAACCGATCCATGACGTCGGGGCGGAAATTCTCCACCACCACATCCGCTTTCTTTACCAGTTCACGGAGCAGGGCCTTTCCCTCCTCACTCTTCAGGTTGAGGGTGATGCTGCGCTTGTTGCGGTTGACCGTGACGAAAAAGGTACTTAAGTCGCCGCCATCCTTGAAGGGGGGATTCTTGCGGGCCTCGTCACCACCGTTGGGGATCTCTACCTTGATGATATTGGCGCCCATTTCGCCCAGCCACATGGTGGCAAAAGGGCCGCTAAGCACCCGGGTCAGGTCGATGACAGTAATGTCACTCAGTGCACCGGGATGTCTGTTCTGCTCCATAAGGGGCACCTCCTTATCTATATTCTGAGAAAATATGTATTCTGATTTGATGATACCATTGACATTTTAGAAAAACCAATTCATAATTAAAATGAATATATTCAATTCTTTGAATGTTTGGAGGCGGAGCCGTGATCACCCTGCAGCAGCTGAACTATTTCAGAGAACTGGCCAATAACGGCAATCTCACCCATACGGCGTGTAAGCTGTACATTACGCAGGCCGCGCTGAGCAATACCATTTCCAATCTGGAGCGGCAGCTGGGGGTCAAGCTGTTTGAGCGGGCGGGTCGCGGGCTGCGCCTGAGCCGGGCGGGTGAGGTGTATTATGAGTGCGTGGCGCAGGCGCTGGACGCACTGGAGACAGGCCGCGCCCGCATTGGCGGCCTGCTGCGGGAGCGGGAGGGAAAGGTCGTCTTCGCCGCAAACAATTCCATCGTATGGGCAGAGCTGATCCGGGATTTTCAAAAGGAGTATGCGGGTTACTCCGCGCGTCAGGTTACCTGTATTGATCCGGAACAGACCCGTGACATGCTGATGAATTTGCAGGTGGATTTTGCCATTGCCGGTTTGAACGATTTTGCCATGACCGGACTTGAATTCCAGGTATTCCGGGAGGAACCCGTGGGTGTTTGCCTGCCGGTGAATCATCCGCTGGCGGCCAGAGAGCGGATCTGCCTGAAGGATCTCGCGGGGGAGAAGTTTATCAACCTGCCCGGTGAGCACCCGTTCCAGCGCTACTGCGACAAGCTGATGCGCAAAGCGGGAGTGCAGGGCGAGGTAGTGATGGAGAGCGACTACCGCATGAGTACTCCGTTGATCGAAAGCGGAGTTGGTATTGCGATGACCACTTACAGCGCCTATCGCCAATCGGCCAGCTTTTTGGGGGGCGGGACGGTGTACGTTCCTCTTGAAGCTGGGGTCGAACCCCGGTCCATTGCACTGGTCTGGAATCCGCACCGATCACTGAATCATTCGGCCCGCGCCTTTCGGGAGTTTGTCCCCACGTGGGAGAAAAGTAGAACAGAATAAAAGAAACCCCGGCACCGCAGTGAAGTGATAAAATAACGGTAGACACGAAAGTGTCTACCGTTATTTTATCACTTCAGCATAGCGGGTGGATTTATTGGAATTGGTTTTTAAATCAGATAGTCTGAAAGATCATCCGCTTTTTTCTCCAAGTCTTTTGCTGTAGGTTCAGAGCGTTCAAACTGTGCTTTGATCTCTTCGTTTACAGCGGCGTTCATGATGGGAACCAACTTTAAATCTTCCTCTTTAATGTAGAGATCAGCAATGTCTTCCTTTTCTCCGCATTGAGGGATAAGGACATCCCAAGAGCCGTTATCCGGTTCGGGTTCCCAGATAACGCCGTGCATTCCTTTGTGTACTCCTTCTTTTGCATATTCTGGTTTTTCTGCGATGACTTCAACACAATCCAAATATTTCATTTTATTTCCCTCCGTATGGTGTGTTCAACTTTAACGTTCCGTTAGGCATAATCATCCATCCAGTAATGAATGATACACGTTCTGGAGTGTTTTTTCGCGGAATCAAAATCCGGATGTTAAGCAGTTGCCCTCGTTCATTGAGTTTTCCGAGAGTGTAGTCACCGGACAAGTACTTTTCTCGCGCCTGCTTCTCTATTTCGGCTTGTAGCCACGAAGCATCCTCGGCATAGTAGCCCCATTCATTGAAAAGTTTTTCTTTATTATGCGTATAAGTGCCAGTCGTGTTGAACAGGTAAGGGTCGAATTTTCCGTAATCGCTGTGTACCCTGGCATTCCCCAGAACGAACGCATAGTCGATCGGCTCCAACGTGCAATGACAAAACGGGTGGTGCGGACAGGGTGGATGAGTTTCTTCGGTAAAGAAGCACCCGTCCAACAGGAGGCATTCTGCGCAATGAGTTTTGCCTTGGGGATGGTGCATCCATTGAACCCACCCCGGGGAATCGGCTGATTTTTGCGATAGCAGGGTTCCTGCTCTTTGTTTATAGTACATCCATTTCTTCTCCTTTTCAATCAGTAAGAACAAAGGTTCTTCTATAAATGGAGGGAAATGGGGTAAAATTGCACGTTTGCGTACACATATCTCGAAAAATTTACAGAGATTTAAAGAAAAGCACATTTTTCGTGTCGATAACGACGACCAGACGCCGACCGAGGCCTCTCGTGCCGCCCAAGCAAGCTTTTTTCCTTCGGCCCGGTGGTCAACCGCCGGTAAGCGTGTCGGGAAATTCCCGGGGGAATCCACGAAGCCGGGAAAGGTGGTGGGGAAAAACGGTTCCTCAAAATACCGACACAAGGAACGGCGAAACCATTGTTGGCGCGCAAAGTTCCCGGATTCCCGTCAGTCTTGCGGTGTTCCTAATAATCGCGAAATTTCGCAAAATTCCGGCGCTGTCCTGCAGAGACATCTCTTCCCTCGGGGATAGAAGAACGATGCCGCAGGGTGCAAATCTGCACAAAATCGAGACAGAATCGGTAGTTGCTGCAACCGATGCCGACCACAAAGCGACTCCTGAAATCAAACTTCCCTTTAAGCCCTTGCCACACAGGCAAGTTAGTTGTTTCGGCTTACAAAATGTGCTATAATGCGATTGAAAACGCCTTGTACCGTAGCAATGTCGTTCTCTTTAACTCACATAAAACGGGAGGAGAAAATCAGAATGAAACGTGTTTAACAATGCTTTTGGCGATTTTGGCTGCGATTGCACTAACTTCCTGTGAGGAAAATAGTATCTTGATTCCAATGATCCGTCTAAAATAAATGTAGAAACGATGAACCCATCCGAATCTAATCCGTTCTTGACCATTGCTCCGGAGTTGGTTGAAAAAGAAACATAAGTGTGAATTATTATGAAACTTTTTGAATGCTCCTATTGAATACTTAGGTTTACAGTTGCTAAATCCTCTACCATCAACGCCGACATCAGCACTAATGTCCCCACCGATCAAAGCGACGACGAAAGCGACGGAGGTATCGTCGCAACGGTTCCCAAAGCGACAATAAAGCGACAGAACAGGCACAAATAGGCATAACTAGTTGTAACTATCAACAACTAGAAATAAGTACCGGAAAAACAGCAAAATAAGCAAAAAGAAGCCTCGCTACCCTGAGATAGCGAGGCTTTCCTTATGGCACGTCGCGCCGAAAAGGATATATTCGTTTCTCTTTATACGATTCCCATTGCGATCTCAACAACC
>SVLE01000059.1 GCA_015068065.1 Oscillospiraceae bacterium
GACAAAGACCCCTCCTCGTCCACCTGAAGGGCACCCAGAATGGTAACGTCCACATGGCCGCCCCGGATCAGGCCGAAGGAAGTAGCAGAATCGAAGAACATGGCGCCGGGAATGACGGTGACATACTTGCTGCCGGCATTGGAAATATTGATGTCCTCGTTTTCGTCGTTGGCCGCAGGCCCCATTCCCATGATACCGTTCTCAGACTGGAAGATGACATTCACATCTTCGGGCAGATAGTTGGCAACCATCTCAGGCATGCCGATGCCCAGGTTGATCACATCTCCATCATTCAGGAAACGGGCAGCGCGCTTGGCAATCACGACCTTTGCATCCATTACTGCTTACCTCCCTCGACAATATAGTCCACCAGAATAAAGGGGGTCATCACGTTTTCAGGTGGGATCTCGCCGGGCTCTACCAGCTGCTCCGCCTCCACGATGACAGTCTTGCAGGCGGCGGCCATCAGCGGGCAGAAATTACGGGTGCTCCCCTTGTAGTAGACATTGCCCAGTTTATCCACGACAGAGCCGCGGATCAGGCAGACATCGCCCTTCAGGGCGGTCTCCAGCAAGTACTCCTTGCCGTCCACAGTGATGACCTGCTTGCCCTTAGCCACATCCGTACCGATACCCGTAGGCGTCAGCACGCCGCCCAAGCCAAACCCGCCAGCGCGGATCTGTTCAGCCAGAGTACCTTGAGGGATCAGGCGCACATCCAAAGAGCCCTCGCTCATCTGCTTGCCCGTCTCGGGATTGGTGCCAATGTGGCTGACATAGAGTGTCTTGACCTTGTGACGGGCGATCAGCTCACTGACACCGCGGAAGCCATGCTTCTCGCCGCCCTCCGGGAACCCGGTGTCATTGACGGCAACGGTCAGATCCTTAACCTCGGTATCCGCCAGAGCGCTGACGATAGAATCAGGGGTGCCGTGTCCCAGAAATCCACCAACCATGACGAAGTCGCCATCCTTCACCATGGCAGCAGCCTCTTGGGCGGAAATAAACTTACCCATACTCAAAAACCACCTTTCACTTTTACTTCATACCCCGCTTCACCATTTCAGCCACGGCGAAGCTGGCCACATCGTCTGCATAGGTTCCAGAACCAAATCCCGCATCGAAGCCCAGTTCCTTGGCCAGCTCATGGCTGATACGAGCACCGCCGCAGGCCACGATGAATCGGTCTCGCAGGCCCTCGGCCTCCAGCAACTCGATGAATTCCGTCATATTCTGGATATGGACGTCCTTCTGGGTCACAGTCTGAGAGATCAGCAGCACGTCAGCATTCACTTCCAAGCCCTTGCGAATCAGTTCTTCATTGGGAACCTGGCTGCCCAGGTTGTAGGCCTCGATCATCTCGTAGCGTTCCAGGCCATAATGTCCCGCAAAACCTTTTCGGTTCATAATGGCATCGATGCCAACCGTATGGGCGTCAGTACCGGTGGATGCACCCACAATGACAACCTTGCGGCCGATGTTCTTCTGGATAAACTCATTGGTCTGTTCCATACTCATCACATCAGACTCCACAGTCATCACGTGGATGTCCTCATAGTTGACGGTATGCGCGCAGCTTCCATAGACCACGTAGAAGGTAAATTCCTTGTCCAGTGCCTGATGAAAAGCGACATTGGGCTCCTCCAGCCCCATTTTTTTTGCGATCTGACGCGCGGCCTCCTCACCTTTGGCGTCATTCTTGACCGGCAGAGTAAAGCTGATCTGAACCTTTCCGTCGTTCATGGTGTCGCCGTAAGGCTTCAACCGGGTCAAATCCAGAGTGGTATCGAAATCAGCTTTATGGGTATTGTACAGTCCGGAACTCATTGCGCAGCCACCTTTCCTTTCATCAGTTCAATGAAGGGATTGAAGTACCCAGCTCCCTTGACAACCACACCGTCAAGACCCTTGCCGCCGTCTTTGGGCCGCTTGACATCGGCAAAGACTCCCTTTTCCAGTGTGGTGAACAGGCCCAGATCCTCGATCTCGGACAGCAGTTCGGTAGCCTTGGTCAGTACTTCATTGGCACGGGTCTGGATAATGCCGCCGTCTTTATAGACCAGTTCTGCACCCAGATCCTTCATAGTGCGGAAAATATACTGGGCATTCTCAATGGCCAGAGCGCGGTCAGACATAAACGGCGTGTGGATCGCCTCGGTCATCATGCCAAGAAGCTGCAGCTTCTGGCCGGTCAGGATCGCCACCATGTTGAACAGTGCGTCCTGGATGTGTCCGCGGAAGATATTTCCTGTCATAAACTTCGTGGGGGGCATGTACTTCAAGGGAGCTTTGGGGAAGATTTCCCGGGCCATCTGAGCCTGTGCCAGTTCATACAGGAAGGTATTCTCAATGGCGGGGTCCATCTCAAAGGCATGGCCCAAACCCATCTGCTCCTCCCGCATACCGGCTCGCAGCGCGAAGGCCTCGTTCAGGAACTGGGAGGCCAAAACCGTGTGGGCGCTTTCGATGGCATCATCGGTGGTCAAATAGTTATCCTCGCCGGTGTTGATAATCACGCCGGCATAGCCATTGATGACACGGGAGAAATACTGGTCAATGATGGTGCGCTGCATATTGATATCCCGGAACAAAATACCGTACAGTGCATCATTGAGCATCACGTCCAGACGCTCCAAGGCACCCATGGCGGCAATCTCCGGCATACAAAGACCGGAGCAGTAGTTGCACAGCCGGATGTAGCGCCCCTGCTCCTGCCCCACTTCATCCAGTGCAGCACGCATCAGGCGGAAGTTCTCCTGAGTGGCATAGGTACCGCCGAATCCCTCGGTGGTGGCACCATAGGGAACGTAGTCCAGCAGGCTCTGGCCCGTGGTGCGGATCACAGCGATGATGTCTGCTCCCTGCTTAGCGCCGGCCTTGGCCTGGACAATGTCCTCGTAGATGTTTCCCGTGGCCACGATAATGTAAAGGTAAGGGCCTTCCTTATCACCGAATTCCTCCAGAAAGTTATTTCTGGCCGCCACATTTTTGTTGATTCGAGCCAAAGCCGCATTGACCACGGGCATAATCGCCCGGCGCACCTCATCTTCCGTGTGCACAGGCACCTTGGACAGGTCCAACTCGCCGGCACAGACCTTTTCGGCCACCTGTTGAGGGGTAATGCTGTATTCGGCCATGGCGTTACCCACATAGAAGGCGGCACCTCCGGAAAGGATTCCCTTCTCCTGCATGTGGCTGACCACGATGTTGGGCAGAGGGGCATCCACATCGTTCACCCCATCGATACCGAGCAGGCGGCAGACCGTGCGTTCCACGGCGACGGTAGTGTGGGCATCAATAAATTCCTGAACATCGTCGGCGACTTTGGCGGCGCTGGCACGAGCCTTTGCCACCAGATCCATATTCAGATTCAGTTTGTTTTCCATATAGTTCCTCTTTCTGTGCGGTTTTCAGCATCAGTTGGCCTGTGCCGAACCATTTCCCGATAGAAATCGCATCAGACGTACTTCTCGTCAAACAGCTTGCGCAGCTTCTCAGACTCGCGCAGAACATCCAGGGTAATCTGGGCGTGGTTCTTTGTGTAACCGTTGCCCACGATCATCTCCACATCCTTGCCGATACCCTCGGCACCCAGAGCAGCCTTGGTAAAGCTGGTAGCCATGGAGAAGAAGTAGACCTTTCCGCCGTCGCGGACGGGCAGGATGGCGGACATCTCGCAGGACTCCACGTTGACGCAGCTGATGGACAGATCGTACTCGTTTCCGCCGTTGACAGCCAGAGCGGCGTCCATCACCTCAACGGGCTTGGTGCAGTCGGCCACGATGACGTCGGTGTACACGCCCAGTTCCATCAGATCGGACACCTGCTTGGGGTTGCGAACCACACCGACGACCTTGCCCTTGGGGCCCACCTTCTTCATCGCCTCGAAGCCACACAGCACGCCGGATTTTCCGTTGGCACCCAGAATCAAGACACTGTCACCCTCCTTGGGCAGCTTGCGGGCCTGAGCAGGGGCACCGGCCACATCCAGGGCGGCCAGCGCCAGAGGTTCGGACATATCATCAGGCATCTTGGCGTACAGAGCGGACTCAAACAGAACGGCCTGACCCACGATGTCCACGCGGTCAATGTCCTTGTGGATAGCCAGGATCTTGTCGATCTTCAGCGGGGTCATGGACAGAGAAACCAAGGAAACAATTTTATCTCCCACCTTCAGGTCGAAATCAGGCTTAGCCAGCAGATCCTCACCGATGTACGCCACCTCGCCCTTGAACATGCCGCCGGAGCCGGTAACGGGGTTCTGCTGCTTGCCGCGCTCAGCCACGATGCCCATGATCATCTCGCCGATCTTCTTCTCGTCGCCGCCGCAGGCCTCCTCGATCTGAGTGAAGGAAGCGGAGTCGATGTTCAGAGAGGTGACGTTGCAGATGATCTCGTTGGAGTAGCGCTTCTCCATATCGTTGTCGATTTTCCAGGCGGCCTGAGTCAGAACACCCTGAGGCTCGATGACGCGGTGAGCGCCGTACTTGTTACCCTTCATAGCCATAATAAATTCCTCCAAAAATAATTGATATTTATTGTAATGCTCGGTTTGCTTACTTCTTCAGACCCAGGATCTGGCGGGCCTCA
>SVLE01000020.1 GCA_015068065.1 Oscillospiraceae bacterium
GAAGCGGCCCTCGCCATGGGAGATGGGGATGGTGTGCAGGTCGCCCACATTGCTCTTGAGCATCCAGGGGGACTGGACGCTGGCCACACGGGTGGTCACATAGCGGGACTGGTGGCGGCCGATGAGGTTGTAGGTCAGGGTGGGGCAGTTGCCGTCCATGGGGCAGATCTCGCCGTAGGGGACAAGGCCCAGTTTGACCAGCGCCTGGAAGCCGTTGCAGATGCCCAGCATCAGGCCGTCACGGTTCTTCAGCAGGTCCATGATGGCATCGGTGAGGGCGGGGGAGCGCAGGAAGGAGGCAATGAACTTGCCGGAGCCCTCAGGCTCGTCACCACCGGAGAAGCCGCCGGGCAGGATCACCATCTGAGCCGAGCGGATGGCCTGTTCCAGAGCCTGAGCGGACTGGGCCAGGAAGTCGGTGGTCAGGTTGCGCACCACAACGATCTCCGGCTCGATGCCCGCGCGCTCGCAGGAGCGGGCGGTATCATACTCGCAGTTGGTGCCGGGGAAGACGGGGATGACCGCCTTGGGGCGGGCAATCTTGCTCTTGCAGACGATGGGGGCGCGCTTGTCACAGTTGGCGGGAGCCACGGCCTCGGCAGAGCCGGCGCGGGTGGCGTACACCTTTTCCAGCACGTCCTCGTTGAGCTTGAGCAGTTCCTCGATGGACACGGCCTCGCCGGGCAGGGCGATGAAGGGGACCTCGGTGGTTTCGCCGATGCGCTTGACGCAGGAACAGTTGACCTCCTCGCTCACCTCAGCCACGATAGCACCGGGCATGGCGGCATACCAATCAATATCCTCCATACCGGCCTGGAAGCCGATGCGGTTGCCGAAGGACATCTTGACTACGGCCTCGGCCGCGCCGTTTTCCACGGCCCAGGCGGCCTTGATCTTGCCCGCAGTATGCAGATCATGGAAGCACTCCCAGGCGGTCTTGCTGTCGTCGGTGCGGAACAGGTAGACGGGGTGACCGGCCTTCTTGAACTCGGGGGAGAGGACCTTGTCCGCTTTCACGGGGGCGATGGCGAAGGAGATGAGGGTGGGAGGCACGTCCATGTCAAGGAAGGAGCCGGACATGGAGTCCTTGCCGCCGATGGCGGCGGCACCCAGTTCCAGCTGAGCGTCCAGAGCGCCCAGCAGGGCGGAGAAGGGCTTGCCCCAGCGCTCGGGCTCGGTGCGAAGCTTCTCGAAGAACTCCTGGAAGGTCAGGTAGGCCTTGCGGTAGTCGCCGCCGGCGGCTACCAGCTTGGCCATGGAGGTATAGACAGAGCTGTGGGCGCCCGCATAGGGGTCCACGCTCATCTGGTCGGGATCGAAGCCCCAGGCCATGATGCTGGCCTGATCGGTCTCCTGACCGGGCAGGACAGGGAACAAGGCGGCCATAGCCTGAGCGGGGGTAGTCTGGTCCTGACCGCCGAAGGGCATGAGGACGGAGCCGGCGCCGATGGAGCCGTCAAAACGCTCGGTCAGGCCGCGGCGGCTGGCGCTCTTCAGGCTGGCGGCCATCTCCTTCAGATTGGAGAACTGGGGAGCGGTCAGACCGGTGCGGTCCTTCTCGCTCACGGAAACGGCGGCGTGCTTGACGGCACCGTTGGTGTTCAGGAACTCACGGGACAGGTCAGCGATCTTCTGACCCTTCCAGTGCATGACCATGCGGGGAGCCTCGGTGACGGTGGCCACACGATAGGCCTCCAGATTTTCCGCCTGAGCGGCGGCAATGAACTTGTCCGCGTCCTCAGCGGCTACCACAACGGCCATGCGCTCCTGAGACTCGGAAATGGCAAGTTCGGTGCCGTCCAGACCGTCGTACTTCTTGCGCACGGCGTCCAGCTCGATTTCCAGACCGTCGGCCAGCTCGCCGATGGCAACGGACACGCCGCCCGCGCCGAAGTCGTTGCAGCGCTTGATGAGGCGGGTGACCTCGCCGTTGCGGAACAGCCGCTGGATCTTGCGTTCCTCGGGGGCATTGCCCTTCTGAACCTCGGAGGCCATGGTGGTCAGGGATTTCATGTTGTGGCTCTTGGAGGAGCCGGTGGCACCGCCAATGCCGTCACGGCCGGTGCGGCCACCCAGCAGGACGATCACGTCGCCGGGGGTGGGGCGCTCGCGGCGGACATTTTCAGCAGGAGCGGCACCGATGACCGCGCCGCATTCCAGACGCTTGGCGATGAAGCCATCGTGATAGACCTCAGCCACGTGGCCGGTGGCAAGGCCAATCTGGTTGCCGTAAGAGGAGTAACCGGCGGCTGCGGTGGTGGCCAGCTTACGCTGGGGCAGCTTGCCGGGAGTGGTCTTGTCAAAGGGAACACGGGGGTCGCCGCCGCCGGTGACGCGCATGGCCTGATGGACATAGACGCGGCCGGACAGGGGGTCGCGGATACAGCCGCCGATACAGGTGGCTGCGCCGCCGAAGGGCTCGATCTCCGTGGGGTGGTTGTGGGTCTCGTTCTTGAACATGAGCAGCCAGTCCTGCTCCTTGCCGTCTACGGTGGCGGGGACGTGGATGGAGCAGGCGTTGATCTCCTCACTCTCGTCCAGCTCGGGCAGCAGGCCGCGCTTTTTCAGGGTCTTGGCGCCGATGGTGGCCAGGTCCATCAGGGTCTGGGGGCGCTTGGCGGCTTTTTCCTCACCGTACACCTCCACACGGGCGGCAAGATACCGCTCGTAGGCGGCCTTGATGGCAGGGTCGGTGATGTCCACGTTGTCGATGTGGGTGGAGAAAGTGGTGTGGCGGCAGTGGTCGGACCAGTAAGTGTCCACCAGACGCACCTCGGTAATTGTGGGGTCGCGCTTCTCCTCGTCGCGGAAGTAGGCCTGCAGGAACTTCAGGTCGTCCAGATCCATGGCCAGACCCAGAGTGGACAGCAGGTCGGCAAGGCCGGCCTCGTCCAGAGCGGTGAAGCCGGTGACGGTAGCAACGGAATCGGGGATGTCATAAGTGCGGGCCAGAGTGTCGGGCTTGTCCGTGGACGCCTCCCGGCTCTCCACCGGGTTGATGAGGTAGCCGCGGATCTTGTCCATATCCGCTGCAGACAGCTCGCCCTCCAGCAGGTAGACCTTGGCGTAGGCGATCAGGGGGCGGTCCACACCGGCCATGAGCTGGATGCACTGGGCGCAGGAGTCTGCCCGCTGGTCGAACTGACCGGGCAGGGCCTCCACCGCCAGCACGCTGTGGGTGTAGGCGGGAGCGGGGTAGCTCTCGTCATAGACCACATCCACTTGAGGCTCGGAGAAGACGATGCCCTTGGCCTGCTCGTAGATGGCGGGGTCGATCTGGTCGGCATCATACCGGTTCAGGATGACCACGCTTTTCAGCGCGGTGACACCAAGCTGCTCGCGCAGCTGAGCGCACAGGCCTTGAGCCTCTACATCAAAGCCGGTCTTTTTCTGAGAATAGCAGCGGAAAACACTCATGTTCATTCCTCCATATGTGAAAGGTTTCTTTTTCTCTTATTCATACAGGCCGTAAAATACATTGGCCCGGGTGGGCGTCAATTGAGAGGCCGGTTCCCAACGGGAGAGTACGCTGCCCCGCTTGAAGCAGATGGGGGTGATGGGCATCTGCTCGGTCAGCAGGGAGCACAGCTCGGATGCGGCCTGAGGCCGTTCTTCTTCCGGAGCGGCACGCAAGGTATCCAGAAGGCGGTCGGCGGACGAGCTGTGCCAGCGGCTGTAATTCAGGGGGCCGTCGACGGAGATCAGCGGCGTCAGATCAAAGTCCGCGGTAAGGCTGACCTCGCCCAGATACAGGTCGAAGCCCCCTGTAGACAGGGTTGCCAGATAATCGGCCCAGGGCAGGGGGGAGATATTGACGGACAGACCCGTCTGCTCCAGCTGTCGGGCAATCAGCCGGGCTGCGGTGACCCGGCTGCTGTTTTCGCTGTTGACAATGAGGGTAAGGCCCCTTCCGGACAGGCCGGCCTGAGTGACCAGATCCCGGGCATCGTCTGCAGAGGGGAGTTGGCGGGCCAGAGACTCGTCGTACAGCGGGGAGGCCGGATGGATGGGCAGGGCAGCGGCCCGGGCATGGCCGGACCATGCGGCGGAGACCAGCGCGCTGCGGTCCAGCGCGGCGGCGGCAGCACGGCGGGCGGCCGGAGCGCTAAAGGGACTTTTGCCGGTGTTGAAGCCCAGATAAACAAGGCCTGTGGTATCGTAATCCACGCAGGTGGAGGAGGTAGAATAGCCCGGGGAGTCGGTTGCGGCTGGATCGGTACACACCAGAGACAGGTCGCCACGCTCAAAGGCGGCGGTCAGCTCCCGGGTTCGGGTGACGCTGATGAGCGGGATGGTTGGCTCGGACCCGGAGCGGGGGATGAGGGAGAACATGCCGTCCTCCCGGGCCAGCACATAGGGGCCGGTACCCAGTGGATACTCACCCTCGCCGTGGATGATGGGAATGTCCAACAGGGCGGGCAGGCCGGTGTTGGGGCGGGTCAGGGTGACGGATACCTCGCGTTCACTCACGGCGGAAACAGCGGAGATACCGGAAAAACGACTTGCATAGCGAGATCTGGAAGATCGTGCCAGCTCCAGAGAGTGGACAACATGGGCCGCAGTCAGTGGCGTGCCATCGGAAAAGGTGACATCATTGCGCAGGACAAAATTCCAGACCAAGCCGTCCTCAGAGTTCTGATAGGTGTGGCACAGCACATTGTGCGGGGTGAACGAGGTATCCAGTTCAAACAGCCCTTCGTAAATCAGCGGACACAGGGTCAGGTTGACCCGGTCATCACTGAACAGGGGGTGCAGGCTCTGTGTTTCGTAGACGGCAAGGGTCAGCGGATGGGTGACCTCGGCTTCCGGGGTGGAAAAATCCGGCTGTGATACAGACAGATCGGGCGGATCGGGCAGCTGATAACAGGCGGTCAGAGACACAGTCAGACCCAGGGCAAGTATACAGTTGAGCCACAGACGTCTGGACATAGTCATCTCCCTTTATTCCGTCGGATTCAGTTGAATCATGGCGGCCATGCTGCCCCGCCGGTCGCCCAGCAGGCGATGAGACCAGTACAGGTCCTGCCGACAGGCGGTGCAGTGGTCGGATACAGAAATATGCTCCCGGGTCAATCCTGCGTGGAGTAGGGTGGTTTTTATGATGTTCTTGAGATCTACCCGGAATTTATCATTGGGAAGCGGCTCTATAAACGGTGTGGCCAAAGCCCCCAACGCGGCGGTCATCTCGGTCGGCACATCAGCGTGGGTCTCAAAACAGCACTTGGAAATGGATGGGCCGATGGCGGCGAGAATGTGTTCCGGGCGGCAGCCGTAGTCCCGAAGCATCTGTTCTGTGGCGCGGGCCGCAATAGACATGGCCGTGCCGCGCCAGCCGGAATGGACGGCAGCGATGCAGCGCCGGACGGGATCGTACAGCAACACGGGGACGCAGTCGGCGGAAAAAACGGTCAGGCACAGGCCGGGAACGTCGGTGATCAAACCGTCACATTCCCACGGGGCGGGAGCGATGAGGTCCCTGCCGGCGTCCACAGCGGACACCGGTTGAATGTGATCCCGGTGTACCTGACGGGTTTTGATCAAACCGGTATAATCTGCGCCGATGGCACAGCAGAAGCGGCGGAAATTTTCTTTGACCGAATCCGGGTCATCCCCACGGTTGTAGCCCAGATTCAGCCCTGCACAGAAGCCCTGACTGACCCCGCCCAGACGGGTGGAAAAGCCGTGGAAAATTCCGCCGGCGCGGTCCAGCGGATCGCAGGAGAGGAAACTGACACCCTGTACGGTTTTCAGCGTGAAATCCATAAAGCGACCTCCGGATCGGAAAGGAAAATTACAACTACTTATTTTATATTAAAAAGGTGTATATTTCAAGGCGTAAGGAAAGAGAAAAACGAAAAAGTTTTTGGGGAAGAATAGGCGGAATATCTAAGTTTCCATTGGTATCGGGAAAAAAGTCCACGCTCAATTTTGTATAGTTGCATTGAGTGAGGATTTATGATATAAAAGGGGGGAAAATGGGACTTTGGGAGGTAACATTCTATGTACCGCATTTACAAGATCACCGCCGATCCTGTGGTGGACTATGCCGCGGAGGAACTGAAAAAGTATCTGCGCATGATGATGCCCCGCTGCGGCGAAATCATCATTTCCTATGCACCTGAGGCGAAGGACGGCTTCCGTCTGGGCCTGATGGAGGCCTTCGGTTTGGATGTGTCCGAAGCCGAGATCCCCGATCTGGACGATATCGTGCATATCGATACGGACGAGGAGGGCGGCATCATTGCCGGCAACAATGCGCGCAGTGTGCTGCTGGCCGTGTACAAGTACCTGACCATCAACGGCTGCCGCTGGCTGTTCCCCGGTGTGGACGGCGAATATATCCCCATCAAGGCCATTGAGCCCGTCAAGTACCACAAGCTGGCAGACAGCCGTTACCGCGGCTACTGCAACGAGGGCGCGGAAAGCCAGCAGGCCATGCTGGAAACCATCGAGTTTGCCCCAAAGATCGGCCTGAACACCTATATGCTGGAGTTCGATATTCCCCAGGCCTATTACGATTGGTACTACAATCATACATATAATGAGGCCAACCGCGAGCCCGAGCCTGTGGATCCCAACACCATTCTGCAGTGGAAGCGCGCCTGTGAGGCGGAGATCGCCAAGCGGGCCCTGCAGTTCCATGATATCGGCCACGGATGGACCGCCTCTGCCTTTGGCATTGAGTCCGGCGGCGGCTGGGTGGCAAATCCGGACAACCCCATTCCCGAGGAAAGCCGCCCCTATCTTGCCCTGATCGACGGCAAGCGGGAACTGTTCCGGGGTATTGCCATGAACACCAACTTCTGCATGTCCAATCCCGAGGGCCGTAAGATCATGACCGACTATGTCTGCGACTACGCCGAGGCCAATCCCCATGTCACCTTCCTGAATGTGTGGCTGGCAGACTATCAGCACAACCATTGTGAGTGCGACGTGTGCCGCACCAAGCGCCCCTCTGACTGGTACGTTATTCTCCTCAACGATCTGGACGCGGAGCTGACCCGCCGGAATCTGGCCACCCGCATCGTGTTTAACGTGTACTCCGACACCGCTTACGAGCCCACCTGTGAATACATCAAGAATCCTGCCCGCTTTACCATGCAGCTGGGTGCCATCTCCCGCAGCTACACCTATTCCGTGGAAAAGGATCCCAAGGTGGACGAGCTCAAGCCCTATGTGCTGAACCAGTCCTGCCGTCTGGACACCATGGAGGAGTACATCGTCCGCACCAATCTGTGGAAGAAGTTTGCCCCCTGTAACAGCCTGTCCTACGAGTATCACTTCTGGAAGCATCAGTTCTACGCCCCCGGTACCCTGTGCTTTGCCAAGCGCATTTGCGAGGACGTGATCTCTTACCGGGAGAACGGCTTTTTGGGCATCATCGAGGACGGCTCTCAGCGCTGCTTCTTCCCCAACGGCTTCAGCTTCTACTGCTACGGCCAGAAGCTGTTTGATCACAGCGTGACCTATGAGGAACTGGAGGAGGACTACTTCACTCACGCCTACGGCGACCAGTGGCAGTTGGCTCTGGACTACCTGAAGGCTGTGGATACCTATATGCCCCAGACCTATATGGAGGCCAAGCACACCTCCCGCATCCCCAACAACTTCTACAATCCTGCCATGGAGGAGAAGCTGCTGGCTCTGGTGCCCATCGCCAAGGACTTTGAGGCCAAGTTGGACGAGCACAAAAACATGCCCGCCCGTGTCCAGACCGTTGCCATGCGGCTGCTGAAGCTGCACGCGGAGTACGTGCAGGGTCTTGCAAAAGCTATGGCGCTGAAGTGCCTGGGCAAGGATGACGAGGCAAGAGATGCGGCCCTGAGCTTCTTTGACGAGTTCGGCAGACACGAAGTGGCCATCGAGCGCTACTACGACCACATGCTCATGGTCCATGCCATGAACGTGATTTTCAACACCAAGAGCACCATGGATCAGTAAATATAAAACCGAAAGGGCGTGCTGCTCAGTGCAGCACGCCCTTTAATATGTTATACGTATCCATACATACCCCGTACGGACACCTCGCCGGTAGAGACCGCTTCGGTAGTGCCGTCCGGGTATTCCACCAGCAGGCGGAATTCATCGTCGATCCCGGTGGCAAAGGCCTCGCGGAAGGAGGCGGGGGTGAACAGCTTCACCGGATTACCCACGGTGAGACAGTCCTGCCGGTATTGGTTGAGATAGACCTCCTTGCCGGAGGGAAATTGAGCATACATCCGGTCCAGAGCCAGCAGGAGCTGCGCGGCTAATTCGTCACGGTCAACAGGGTGGCCCAGGGCAAGGGAAAGGGAGGTGGCCATGGGGCGCAGATCCTCCGGAAAGTCCGACTGCCCATGGCTGACATTGATGCCGATGCCCACCACCAGATAGTCCAACTCACCTGTCGCTTGATCCAAGGCCAGTTCTGTGAGGATGCCGCCCAGCTTTTTGCCGTTCAGCACAAGATCGTTGGTCCATTTGACCCGGGGCCGAACACCACAGGCAGCCTGAATGCCGTCGCATACAGCCACTGCGGTCCAGGCGGTTAAGTTGACCATATCCGCCGGCGGCAGGGAGGGGCGCAGCAGGACGGAAAGATACAGCCCGTGCCCGGCGGGAGAGTGGAAGCTGCGGCCTGCCCGGCCCCGGCCGGCGGTCTGATGGTCGCTGAGGATGGCAAACCCTTCCGGGGCGCCCAACGCAGCCTGCCGCTTTGCCTCGGTACTGGTAGAGTCTACGCTGTCCAGACACAAGAGGCGGCTGCCGATCCGGCAGCTTTGAAGTGCCGGGGCAATTTTTTCAGTGCAGTAAGCCAAAGTACCCCCTCCTTTCGTAGCGTCCTTTTATTATAATGCAACTTTCCCTCCGAGTCCAGCGGCATATTCACAGGCCATGTCCCATAGACTGAACTAAAAAGCGGAAGGGGTGGCAGATATGGCGTATGAGGCGGAACGGTTTCGCGGCGCAGCGGCACACACACTCACACTGGAGGAGCGGGAGCGGCTGTGCATCACCGGAGTGGAGGAAGTGGAGAGCTTTGATGAAAACACCATCGTGATGGTCACAGTGGCCGGGACGCTGGTGGTGCGGGGGAGCGGACTGCACATCGAGCAGCTCAGTCTGGAGGGGGGGCAGCTGCAGGTGGAGGGACAGGTGGAGTCTCTGAACTATGAGGAGGACCGGGGCAGCCGGGGCGGTCTGCTGGCCCGGTTGTTCGGCTGAGCATGGGCGTATCCATTCAGGAGCAGGGGCAGGCCATGGTGCAGGCGCTGCTGTTGGGCGGGGCGGCAGGAATGGTGTATGACCTGTTTCGCATACTTCGGGTGAGGGTACCGCTGCGTCTGCTGGGCAGTTTGCTGGACCTTCTGTTCTGGGGTCTGGTGACAGGTGTGCTGTTCTTCTGGTCAGTGGATGCCTGGGGCGGGCGCATCCGTCTGTACGGAGCAGCTGGGCTGTTGGTTGGAGGGGCAGTCTATTTCCGTGTACTCAGTCCAGGACTACTAAAATTAGGCTATCGGGCGGCCGATGTGGTGACCCTAGGGTGTCGGTTGGCACTTTTACCCATGAATGGGGCAATTTTCCTGCTGAAAAAAATGAAAATTTTTGCAAAAAACCGCTTTCATTATGGGCGGAAATGGTATAGAATAAATCAGATAACTGAGGAAATGGCAAAAACAGACCGCCGCAGGGCGGCACGTCAGCTCGGAGGTGCGTCTGATGCAAATCAAAAAGGCAGGTTTTCTGACCAAGCTCGTGATTCTTGGGCTGCTGATTTACATGGCAACCTCTCTGCTGAATCTGCGCGCCCAGCTTCAGGTCCATCAGGAGGAAAAAGACGCACTGTCCGCTCAGGTGGAGCAGCTGGCACAGAAAAACACTCAGCTGGCCGACGCCATCGAGAACAAGGACGACCCTGATGTGCTGGAGGCAGTGGCCCGGGACAAGGGCTTTGTTAAGGCGGGGGAGAAGCTGTTTATTGACGTGGCGAACTGATCGTTTCCCGGTTTACATTCACAAGGAGGATTTGTCGGTCGATTATGGAGTTTGGTGTAGGTTCTGTTGTAGAGGGAAAAGTGACAGGTATCACAAAGTTCGGAGCATTTGTATCCCTGCCCGGAGGAAAGTCCGGTCTGGTACATATCTCCGAGATCGCTTACTCTTATGTAAGTGAAGTATCCGAGTTTTTGAAAGAGGGACAGGACGTCAAGGTCAAGGTCATCGGTATTGATGACTCCAACCGGATCAATCTGTCCATCAAGAAGGCAATGGATCCTCCCCCGAAGCCGGAGGGTGCTCCTGCTGCAGGTGGCCGTGCACCGCGCCCCTATAACAACAATGCCGGTGCGCCCAGAGGTGGCAGCTTTGCTCCCCGTCCCGCTGCCAGTAAAGAGCCTATGGATTTTGAAGACCGGCTCAAGCAGTTTATGCAGTCCTCCGACAGCAAGCTGTCTGAGCTGCGCTACATTGAAAAAAAAGGCAGCTCCCGCAGAGGCGGCGGCCGCAGATAAAAATACCAAAGACCGCACAGCAGGGCTGCGCGGTCTTTTTTATAAAAAAATAACGCCCCCGGCAGGGAGCGTTTGCGCAAGGAGAATAGAATGAACAGATGTTGCGCGGAAAAATGTCATTGGTTTGAGCTGCAGGAAAAGAATACCATTTATTTCCAAAAAGGTCAATGGGAACTTTTGTCGAAGGGGTGCGACTGTCAAAAGTGACAGTGAGAGGAGTGGAAATTGATAAAATTTTCAAAAAAATTACAAAGAAATAGTGCAAAAGGGATGGGTCTGTGGTATACTGGACCTAAGCAGGGAATTCCCTGTAATCCCACAACCGCCCCTTTGGGGTGAAAGGAGCTGACACGCATGAAGTTTACGTTCACAGACAAAAAGGTCAACCTGCCCAACTCCGTCCACGCCTATGCCGAGAAAAAGGTGGGCAAATTAGACCGTTACTTCCGGGAGGATACCGCCGCATCTGTCACATTCAGTGTGGAAAAGGACCGTAACAAGGTGGAAATCACCATTCGGTCCGGCGGAACGATCCTGCGCGTGTCGGAGAGCACTTCTGATATGTTTGCCTCCATTGACTCTGCCGTGACCATGCTGGAGCGCCAGATCCGAAAGAATAAGACCAGGTTGGAAAAGCGTCTGCGTCAGGGGGCATTTGAGCGGACGTTGGATGAGGAAAGTTCTTTCGTCCCTGTGACGGAAGAGGTCGAGTATGAAATTGTCCGTACCAAGACTTTCCCCATCAAGCCCATGACCCGGGAAGAGGCTATTCTGCAGATGAATCTGCTCAGCCACAACTTCTACGCCTTTAAGGATGAGGCGGCTGACGGTGCTTTCGCCGTGGTTTACCGCAGAAATGACGGCGGCTACGGTCTGATCGAAGACGAGATCTGATATATAAGGAATGCCTGTGGGGCGCGGTGTTTGCCGCGCCCCCTTTTTGTACAGCGATAAATCATAAATTCAATCTTACATGTGCAGTTTTGTCAGGACAGGCTGTCAAAAACATGCCGCTCGGAAAGGTGTGGAAGAAATATTTTGATTTTGTTTGGAATTTTGTCCGGAAAAACTTGCATTTTTACAGGAAGCAGGGTATAATCACTTCATATCTGCGCACAAGTGTTTTTGTCTCAAGGACAAAACCTTGTATTTTATCTGTGAAGGAGAAATCAATCATGAAAAAGTTCCTTGCTCTTGCTCTGTCCGGCGTTATGATGCTGGGCCTGCTGGTCGGTTGCGGCCAGACCGGTACCACTTCCGGCTCCGGTGAGACCGGCGATAAGATCGTCAAGATCGGCGTGTACGAGCCCACCTCCGGCGACTCCGCTTCCGGCGGTAAGAAGGAAGTCCTGGGTATGCAGTATGCCAATGCTGAGACCCCCACCGTCACCGTGAACGGTGAGGAATACAAGGTCGAGCTGGTCATTTCCGACAACGGCTCTTCCACCGACAAGGCTCCCACCGCTGCCTCCAATCTGGTTGACGCTGGTGTGGCCCTGGTTCTGGGCTCCTACGGCTCCGGCGTGTCCATGGCCGGCGGCCCCATCTTCAACGATGCCGGCCTGGCTGCCATCGGCGTGACCTGCACCAACCCCAACGTCACTGCCGGTAACGACTACTACTACCGCATTTGCTTCCTGGACAACTTCCAGGCTGAGGTGCTGGCCAACTTCGCCATGGATAAGTTTGACGCTGACGTGGCTTATCTGCTGGGCGAGACCGGCAACGAGTACGACCAGGGTCTGGTGGCCTTCTTCGAGCAGGTGTTCACCGCCGCCGGCGGCACCGTCATCAAGAAGTCCTTCCCCACCAACAACTCTGACTTCACCACCTACCTGAACGAGGCCAAGGACGCCGGCGCCGACGTCATCTTCACTCCCGTGTCCATCGCCTATGCCACCCAGATCGTCACTCAGGCCGCTTCTCTGGGTATCACCGCTCCCATCCTGGGTTCCGATACTCTGGACGACAACATGGTTCTGGAAGCCGCTAAGGGCACCGACATCCAGCTGTTCGTTTCCACCTTCTATCAGGAGGGTGGCTCTCCCGAGTTCGATGCCGGCATCAAGAACTACATCAACACCAACAGCACCGCCAAGGACTCCAACGGCGGCAACGACACCATCTCCGCTGTGACCGCCATGGGCTATGACGCCTACTATGTGGCTCTGGAGGCCATGAAGGCTGCTAACAGCGTGGAGCCTGAGGCTATCAAGGCTGCTCTGTCCGGCGTGACCTACACCGGCGTGTCCGGCGCCATTGCCTTTGATGAAATCGGCGACGCTATCCGTGACACCGCTTACATCAAGACCGCCAAGACTGCTGACGGTACCTGGGCTTTGGAGACTGTCCAGAAGGCCGGCTAAACCTACCGTAATAATAACATGCTGCTTGGCGGGGGTGCTTTGCCCCCGCCAAGCATTGCTTAAAAACCATTGGGCTGCCTCGAAAAAAGCCGAGGCATTGGCTCGTTTCGAGACGGCCCAACAACAGAATTAAAGGAGGCTCTTATGGAATATATTATTTCCGTCCTGCTCTCCGGCATCTCGGTGGGCGGACAGTATGCCCTGATCGCCATCGGCTACACCATGGTATACGGCATCCTGCGCCTGATCAACTTCGCCCACGGTGATGTGTTCATGGTGGCCGGTCTGATGGGGATCTATCTGTCGGCCAGCACGCCGCTGTATGTGGCGCTGCCTCTGGTCATCGCAATGACCGCGGTGCTGGCTTTCCTCATTGAGCGCGTGGCCTACAAGCCCCTGCGTTCTGCCCCCCGTATGTCCGTGATGATCTCCGCCATCGGCGTGAGCTATCTGCTGCAAAATACCGCTACTTACATTACCGGCGCACAGCCCATGACCTATCCCTCCATTCCGTTCCTGTCCGATACAGTGGTCATCGCCGGCACTCCCACCAAGTGGGCGGTGCTGCTGACCCCGGTGCTGGTGGCAGTGCTTGTCATTGGTTTGACCCAGCTGATCAACCATACCAAGGTGGGTATGGCCATGCGGGCGGTGTCCAAGGACTTTGAGACCGCTCAGCTCATGGGCATCAAGATCAACAACATCATTTCCGTTACCTTTGTGATCGGCTCCCTGCTGGCGGCGGTTGGTTCCGTGCTGTACTTCACCAACTACAGTGCCGTTACCCCCACCATCGGTGCGTTGCCCGGCCTGAAGGCGTTCGTGGCCGCCGTGTTCGGCGGTATCGGCTCCATCCCCGGTGCGGTGATCGGTGCGTTTATCATCGGTATCTGCGAGACCATCATCAAGGGTCTGCCTGCTGCGTGGGATGTGTCCGTATTCTCCGATGCATTTACATTCGCACTTCTCATCATTGTGCTGGTGTTCAAGCCCACCGGCCTGTTTGGTGAGAAGGCCACCGACAAGGTTTAAGGAGGTGCCCATATGATTCAGAAAAAGAGCAAAAAGGGCACGTTCATCGCCATGGCCTGCATTCTGGCGTTCCTTGCCCTAATCGTGCTGATGGAAAACCTGACCGCATTGGTGCCCGGTGCGCCCGCGGTGTTCAAACCCACCAGTCAGCTGTTTGTGGTGCTGAAGAAGACCGCGGTGTACGGTCTGGCTGCCGTGTCCATGAACCTGCTGACCGGCTTCACCGGTCTGTTCTCTCTGGGTACTGCCGGCTTCATGCTGCTTGGTGCCTATACCTACGCCATCCTCACCGTTCCCATGGCCAGCAAGGATCAGGTCTATTACCTGTTCGGCGGCTCGGCGGTGAAGTTCTCTCTGCCTGACCTGTTCGGCGGTGCGGAAACGCTGCCCGGTCTCGTTCTGGGTGTGCTCATCGCCATCATTCTGGCCGGCTGCGTGGCCGCGGCTTTTGCCTGGCTCATCGGTCTGCCCGTGCTGCGGCTGAAAAGTGACTATCTGGCCATTGCCACTCTGGGCTTTGCCGAGATTATCCGTGCGGTGTTCCAGTGGCAGAAGCTGGGCCCCATCACCAACGGAGCCAATATGCTGAAGAACTTCCCCATCTTCTCCAGCTTCAATATCAAGGATGCCGGCGGTAAGGTAATCCTCCGCCTGTCCACCTTTGTTCCGTTCCTGGTGGCAACCATCTGTATCGTGCTGATCGTGCTGCTCATCAACTCCTCCTACGGCCGGGCCTTCAAATCTATTCGCGAGGATGAGATTGCCGCTGAGGCTATGGGAATCAATCTGTTCAAGCACAAGCAGTTGTCCTTCTGCATCTCCTCTTTCTTCAGCGGTGTTGCCGGTGCGCTGTTTGCCATGTATGCCACCAATGCACAGGCAAAGCCCTTCACCTCCGCCATGACCTATGAGATCCTGCTTATCGTGGTCATTGGCGGCATCGGTTCCGTAACCGGCTCCTGTATCGCTACGTTCCTGTATGTGGCCTGCTCTGAGTGGTGGCTGCGTTTCCTGGACAACGAGATCATCCTGGACAGTGGCGCCAAGGTTCCTTTCCTGCGGGCGGGCTTCCGTATGGTGGTGTTTTCCGTCATCATCATGGTAGTGGTGCTGTTCTTCCGCAGAGGTATCATGGGGACGAAGGAATTGCCGGACCTCTTTAAGCGAAAGAGAAAGGAGGGGGCGAAATGAGCCAGAATGTGCTGCGTCTTGAAAATGTGACCATGCAGTTTGGCGGCGTGGTGGCGGTCAACGATTTGTCGCTGGAAGTGAACAAGGGCGAAATCGTGGCTCTGATTGGCCCCAACGGTGCCGGTAAGACCACGGCGTTTAACTGCATTACCGGCGTATATGAGCCTACCAACGGAAGAGTTTCCTTTATGGAGCAGCCCATGGTGGAAAACCACCCTCAGGGCAAGATGAAAAAAATCTATGCGGGGGAGCATAACGGCGATTTTACCACTGTGCTTAACCCCACGCCCGACAAGATCACCCAGCTGGGTATTGCCCGTACCTTCCAGAACATCCGCCTGTTCTCCGCGTTGACTGTGTTTGACAATGTGCTCATTGCCAAGCATATGCGGGCCAGGCAGAACTTCCTGTCTGCCACCTTCCGGTTCAATGCCGCGGAGGAAAAGCGCATGCGGGAGGAGGCTATGGCGCTTCTGGAGGAGCAGAATCTGGCCCACCTGAAGGGCGAAGTGGCAGGTTCTCTGCCCTACGGCCTGCAGCGCCGGCTGGAGATTGCCCGTGCGCTGGCTACCGAGCCCAAGCTGCTGCTTCTGGACGAGCCGGCGGCCGGCATGAACCCGCAGGAGACCCATGAACTGACCGAGTTTATCAAGCAGATCCGGGAAACCTATGATTTGACCATCTTCATGATCGAGCACCATATGGATCTGGTTATGAAGATTTCTGACCGCATTTACGTACTGGACTTTGGTAAGCAGATCGCCAGCGGCACGCCTGCCGAGATCCAGAACAATCCTCGCGTGATCGAGGCCTACTTGGGGGTGGCAGACGATGCTGAGAATTGACAACCTGAAAGTCAGCTACGGCGGCATCGAGGCCGTCAAGGGTATCGACTTTGACGTGCCACAGGGGGAGATCGTCACCCTGATCGGTGCCAACGGCGCAGGCAAGTCCACCACCCTGCGCGCCATTGCGGGCCTTGTGAAGCCCGCATCCGGCCGCATCCACCTGCAGGGGGAGGATATTACCGGTCTGTCTCCCGACCATATCGTATCCAAGGGCATCACCCTTGTGCCCGAGGGACGCAGAGTGTTCCCTGACCTGACGGTGCTGGAAAACCTGAAGATTGGCGCCTATCTGCGCGCCGATGATCTGGAGGACGACCTGAAGTGGGTGTACGACCTGTTCCCCCGCCTGAAGGAGCGCTCCTGGCAGGCGGCGGGCACCCTGTCTGGCGGCGAGCAGCAGATGCTGGCCGTGGGCCGTGCCCTCATGTCCCGCCCCAAGATCATGATGATGGATGAGCCCTCTTTGGGTCTTGCCCCGCTGGTGGTCAAGGGCATCTTCGACATTATCAAGGAAATCAACCGTCAGGGCGTGACCATTCTGCTCATCGAGCAGAATGCCAACATGGCCCTGCACACCGCCAACACCGCCTATGTGCTGGAGACCGGACGGCTCACCCTGTCCGGAACTGGCGACGAGTTGCTACACAACGAGGCAGTCAAAAAGGCATATTTGGGCTGAAAAAGTAAGTCCCCGGAGCAACGCTCCGGGGACTTCGTTTTTTATTCGGGTTCACATACGGCCAGTGCTTTTTTCTTCCAACCGCCCCGGCGGAAGACCAGCCAGGATACCAGAGCACCCATGGCCCAGGAAATGAGCAGGGAGGCAGACAGAGCCTCCGGCTGGCCATTGGGCCAGGCCTCGCACCGGGTCAGCCAGGCGAGCCCGTAGGCGGTGGGGATGCGCAGCACGATGGTGGTCAGCATGGTGATCCACATTGGAGGCATGGTCTGGCCGCAACCGCGCATTACGCCGCCCAACACCTGAGAGACCGACACACATACATAGCCCACGGCCATAATACGCATCATGCGCACTGCCAGATCCATCAACTGCTGGGTATCGGTAAACATGTCAAACAGGAACCGGCCGAACAGCAGAAGAATCGCGGTGATGGCGGCGGAGAAGCCGGCAGCCATCAGAAGTCCCTGCTTTGTGCCCTGCTGTACCCGGTCCAGACGGCCCGCACCCACGTTCTGTCCGGCGTAGACGCTCATGGTCTGGCCAAAGGACATATTGGGCATCATGGCAAAGCCGTCCACACGCATGATGATCACGTTGCAGGCGATGACCAGCTCACCCATGCTGTTGGTCAGGGACTGAACCACCATCATGGCAACGGCCATGATTCCCTGGGTGATGCCGGAGGGGACACCCAGGGTGATGATGCGCCAGGCGGAATCCTTGCGCAGACGCAGGGATTCCGGGGTCAGGTCGAAGATATTGCCCATGCGCATGAGCTTGATGAAACACAAAAAGGCGGAGATGGCCTGCGCGATGACCGTGGCCAGAGATACACCGGCCACACCCATGCCAAGGCCGGCAACAAACCACAGGTCCAGCACGGTATTCAGTGCTGCGGCCACCAGCAGGAACAGCAGAGCGGACACCGAGTCACCCATGCCCCGCAGGATACCGGACAGGATATTATAGAAGGTGAAGCCCGCTGCGCCCAGGAAGAAAATGTGCAGATAATCGGTACACCAGCCAATAATGGAAGCGGGCGTATCCAGAAAGCTCAGCAGTGGCTTGGTGATGAGCAGGCCAATGACCATAGTGCCAAGAGAGGCGATGGTGGCCAGGGTCAGACAGTTGCCGATGGCCCGGGACAGGCCTTTTCGGTCCCCTGCGCCAAAACGCTGGGAGATGACGATGCCTGCACCGGTGGCGACGCCCACAAACAGTGCCAGAAGCAGATTCAGGATAGGGGCGGCACTGCCTACAGCGGCCAGGGCATTGTCACCCACATATTTGCCAACCACGATGGAATCCACCGTGTTGTACAGCTGCTGCGCCAGATTGCCCAGCAGCATGGGTACGGCAAATTCCGTAATGCGACGCCAGGGTGCGCCCTGCGTCATATCCTTGGCGGAAAACAGTTCTCGAATACGCACAAAAAAACTCCTTTCAAGGGGGATTGTAAAAAACGCAGGAAGTATCATAACGCAAACCCGGGGGAAATTCAACCATTAAAATGTAAAAAGTATTCCACTTGCAAAAAACGGGATAATCCATTAAACTGGGAGCAGAACAAACACAGCAGGAGGGATCGTATGCCCGTGACCTATGAGCAGATCAGAAATGATGAGCGTATTAACACCTATATCCGTCAGGCGGATGAGTCCATGCGGGCCATGGGCTTCACCGAACACTCCTTTGCCCATGTGACCAAATGCGCTCAGGTGGCCAGTGGCCTTCTGAACGATTTGGGATATTCCCGGCGGGAAGCGGAGTTGGCGCGCATCGCAGGTCATCTCCATGACATCGGAAACGTGGTCAACCGGAACGACCATGCTCACAGCGGAGCACTGATGGCATTCCGTCTGCTGGACGAGCTGGGGATGCCGGCTGAAGATGTTGCTGTGGTGGTCACCGCCATCGGAAACCACGATGAGCACACGGCCTATCCGGTCAATGCGGTGGCCGCCGCCCTCATTCTGGCGGACAAGTCCGATGTGCGCCGCAGTCGGGTGCGTAATCGGGAGGGCATCCGGTCCGATATTCATGACCGGGTAAACTACGCCGTGGAGCGGGCCGATCTGGCCCTGGACCAGGAGGCAAAAACCCTTACCCTGACCATGACCATCGATACGACGATTTGTCCGGTGATGGAATATTTTGAAATATTTACGGTTCGTATGCTTCTGTGCCGCAAAGCAGCCCAGTTCTTTGGACTGGAATTTAAGCTGCGCATCAACGACGCGGTGATCTTGTAATAAAAACGATGCCGGACAGCAAAGCTGTCCGGCATCGTTTTTGTTAATCGTGACGTTGGTCGAAGTTGCGGTAAGTCTCGCAGAAACGGGCGGAGAAGGAAGGCTCCTGACCCGCGCAGTAGAGGTGGGATATATCGCCAAAAGAATTCATGCGGAAAGAGACGATACCCTCTCTGCGCTCCTCGGTGGTCAGGGTGGTGACGGAGGTGGGGGCGGCGCAGGTGCCGTGCCACAGGGGCATGGGGGAGATGTTCAACAGATGGCTGAGCAGGACGCACTCCAGTCCGAAGTGGCAGAACAGGGCGATGGTGTCCTCATTGGGGCACAGGGCCTGATAACCGTTGCCCCGCCGGGCATAGCCGTGGTCGCACAGCAGCGCGTCAAGGCCTGCTGTGACCCGCTGCCACACCGTGGAAATATCGGAATTTTGGAAAACAGGGTGTTCCATCCAACAATCCTTGCGGTAAAAAAGGTCCTCCTGCACCCAGTCCTGAGGCAGCCAGTCCCAGGCGATGCCCGACTCGGCCTTGTCCGGTTTTTGCACCTTGGCGGGGAATTCCCGCAGCCAGTCCAGTACCTGAGCATCCCGGTTCAGGCGCTTCAGCGTCAGGGAAAGGGTGTCCCGGGCGCGGCCCAAAGGGGAGACGTAGAAATTCTTGATATCCAGCTTTTCCATGCGGTCGGCCAGCAGTTCGGCCTCCCGCCAGCCGGTGGGGGTGAGGGAGTCGATGGAATAGTCCGGATCGGCGTGCCGAATAATGAGAAGTTTCATATGTATGACCTGCCTTTCCTGTCAGTCTGCAAGGATGATGCGTTTGCCGGTTTTCATATAGCCCAGCCGGCTGCCCAGCTGTTCCTGCAGCAGAGCAAAGGCAGGATGACCGGTACAGTGTCCGGTGTAGATCCGGGCAATATCCAGCCGTTTGAACTCATCTGCCACGGTTCGGACATAGTCTGTAGAGCAGTTAATGGAGTCAGTGCCGGTAGCCCCCATCATGTGAAAACCGCCCAGCAGTGCGGCAATTGGTTTTCCGGGGAACAGCCCGGCAATATGTGACGCAATGTTGGCCGAGCCCGCGTGGCAGCAGGAGTTGAGGATGGCCAGACCCTCGGAACATTCCAGAACAAGGCTGTGCTCATGAGAGAAATCATCCTCCACAAACTGATCCTCGCCCAGTTTTTTATACAGATGCTGGGCCCGATCCGGACTGGCTTCCGGAGCCGGGTTGGGCACCAGCCACGCTCCGTCCATCAGCTCGTACAGCCCGTCTACCTCCACAAGGCGGTGGGCATAGTCCCGGCAGATCTCCCGATGGACACCCACGAAACGGGGGGGCGTGCCGCCACGAATGGAGTAGTACGGGCCGAGTGCTCCCCGGCGCACCAGCATGGGGGTGCTGTCATTGGCAGAAAAAAAGGCGCGCAGGCCGTCTGCGTGGTCATAGTGACCGTGGGAAAGGACGGCAAATTCCACTGTGGAAAGGTCGATGCCCAGCGCCTTGGCGTTGTCCGCAAAGGCTCCGGAGGAACCGGTGTCCAGCAGGATGCTGTGGCCCCGGAACCGGATGTGCACAGAAAGACCGTGCTCCCGGGCAAGATTTTCCGGGCCGAGATTTTCAATCAGAACGGTGATTTCCATGTCAGTCCTCCGTCAGTGTCAGATCGTTGATCCACTCTCCGGAGCGCAGGCGGGCGATTCCCATAAAGAACTTGACCAGCTGATCCAGAGAGATGGCCACATAGACCCAGAATACGCCCCATTTCAGTACCAGACCGAACAGAGCCGCCGCCGGGATGGAGACCACCCACAGGGGGAGCAGGTCAATGGCCGTGGCCGCGCGCACGTCGCCGCCGCCCCGGAGTACGCCTACGATATTGGTGAAGTTGAAGGCCCGGGGAGCCATCATGGCGGCAATCATGGTCAGCATAATAAGGGCGATGCGGGCGGTGCTGTCGGACAGCTGGAACAGGGGGAAGACGTACCGGGGAACCAGAGTCCAGCTTAGTGCCAGCATGACCAGACCTACCACCAGTCCAACCAGCACAGAAAGCACATTCAGGGCAAGGCCCACGTCGTACACCGTCGTTCTGCGGCCGGCGCCGATCTCACGACCGATGATGATGGCCGCAGTATTGGCAAGACCGATCAGAGCCACCAGAGCAAGCTTTTCGATGTTGCCCGATACGGTGAAGGCGGCCAGAATTTCTGTGCTGTTTTCCATATGGCCCATGATGGTGGGATACAGGCCGGTGCCAATGCCCCACAGGGTCTCGTTCAGGATGACGGGGGTGGCATAGGTGAACAGCTTGATCGCCGCGTCACGGCCCGGACGCAGGAGGGAGGGAATATCAATGGGAAAATGCCGGGAACGGGCGATGTGGGCGAACATGATGACTAGCTCCACGCACCGGGAGATCAGGGTGGCCAGTGCCGCACCCTCCACGCCCATTTTGGGCGCGCCCAGATTGCCGAAGATGAACACCCAGTTCAAAACGGTGTTGGTCAGCATGGACGCCGAGAGCATATACAGGCCCAACTTGGGGTTTTCCATACTGCGGTGGGCACCCACATAGACCAGGGTAATGCCGTTGAGAATATAGGACACACATACAATGCGCCCGTACCGGGCGGCCACATCCACGGCGGCAGGGTCGTTGCTGAACAGGCCCATGAACCGCTCCGGCCCAGCCAGAAAAACCACAGAAAACAGAGTGGACACAAGACCCACCACAAGCCAGCTCAGGCCCAAAATGCGGTTGATGGCTTTGCGGTCACCCTTGCCCCAGTATTGGCTGATGAGCACGGCGGCACCGCTCTGCACACCGAAAAAGAACATCTGCAGAGCGTAAAGGGGGATATTGGCCAGCGTTAGGCCGGCCATGGGTGCCTCACCCAGCAGGCCGACCATGAAGGTGTCCGCCATGGCGAGGGTGCTGGTGACCAGGTTCTGCAGGACAATGGGCAGAGCCAGAGCCACGATGTTCCGGTAAAAGCCCGGTTCCCGTTTCATATAGTGGAACAAACGATCAAATCCTCTCAGGACAGACTGGTGAACAGACGCTCTTTGGCCTGCTTCAGGGCCGTGACCAGAGCATCCACATCTTCTTTTGTGTTGTCGGCGGAAAAGCTGATGCGCAGAACGCCGTCCATCTGCTTTTTTGGCAGGTTCAGGGCGGCGAAAACATGGCTGGGCTTACCCTTGTGACAGGCGGAGCCGGAGGAAATATAGATGCCCATATCGCTTAAAAAGCGCACAACTACTTCGCTTTTGTAGCCCGGCAGGGAGACGGGGAGAATATGGGTGGCCTGGCCGTCTCCGATCAGCTCCAGTCCGATGACCTCGCTGGTCAGCCGCTTAGCGGCGTAGGATTTCAATTCCTTCAAGTAGACGCTGTCCTGCTCGAATCGGGTCACACCCTCCTGCACCGCCGCGGCAAAGGCGGCAATCTGGGCGGTGGCCTCTGTACCGGAGCGCAGGGTGTCTTCCTGATGTCCGCCCACAATCATGGGAGGCATTTTAATCCCATTTTTAATATACAGAGCACCCACACCTTTGGGTGCGTGGACTTTGTGGCCGCTGATGGAAATAAAATCGGCCCCCAGCTCGCTCACGGTAAAGGGCGCATGGAGAAAAGCCTGCACTGCGTCGCAGTGGAGCAGGGCGGCACTTCGCCGCTGTTTGAGCAGTTTGGCAACCTCGGCTACGGGCAAAATGGTGCCCAGCTCATTGTTGACCAGCATCATGGATACCAGCACTGTGTCCTCACGCAGGGCATCGGCTACCTGTTCCACGGTGATGTTGCCCATGCGGTCGGGCTTGAGGTAAGTGACCTCATAGCCCTCCCGTTCCAGCTCCCGGCAGGGCTCCAGAACGGCATCATGCTCGATGGCGGTGGTGATGATATGCTTGCCTCTGCGGCGGTTCAGATGTACCGCACCGCGAATGGCCCAGTTGTCGCTCTCTGTGCCGCAGGAGGTGAAGACAACCTCTTCCGGTTTTGCACCCAGTGCTTTGGCAATGACAGTTCGGTGCTCTTTCAGGGCCTGAGCAGCCCGTGCTCCGGCCTGATGGCGGGAGGAGGGATTGCCAAATTCCCCGGTCATGGCCGCGAGGGCGGCCTGTGCCGCCGCGTCCGAAACCCGGGTGGTGGCCGCGTTATCCAGATAGTGTTCCATAGTTCCTCAGCTCCCAATGTTTGCGTATCAAATTATTTTACTGGGTTTGGCAATAAAAGTCAACCGAAGTAGATTTATGGACAAATTCTATTCTCTGCCGGAATAATTTATGGTATACTATAATACTAAGAGAAAACTCAAAGAGGTGTATATCATGAAGCTGACCTTCGAACAAATCAAATCCGCCTGCTCCGGTGCGGTGAATATCACGCAGGAGGACGGTTTGATTCGTTTTTACCGTATGCATCAGGCTCAGCTGGACGCGGCCATGGCCCGCAGTGAGGCCTTCTATATCCGTGCCCACTCCACCACGGGCGTCAAGTTGGACTTCCGCACGGACAGCGCCAGTCTGTTTCTGGATGTGAATGCCTCCCGGGGCACTATGACTTATTTTGCCGTGGATATTATCGTGGACGGAAAGTTGATTGGAAGTGTGGATAACTTCTCCCACGAGGAGGTTCCTGTGTTTCACGCACAGAAAGCGTATCAGCTGGGCGATTATTCCGGGCGGTTTGATTTGGGGCCCGGCGAAAAGATGGTGCGTGTGCACCTGTCCTGGGGACCTGTGACCTCTATCCGGGAACTGTCCTTGGACGATGGAGCCACCTTTACCCCTGCAGTTCCGGAGAAAAAGGTGCTGTTCTACGGCGACTCCATTACTCAGGGTATGGACTGCCTGCACCCATCTCAGACCTATTCTGCCCGTATTGCCGAGGCTTTGGGCATGGCGGAGTACAACAAGGCCATCGCCGGCACCAACTCTTTCCCAGAGATGACAGCTGTACGGGAGGAGTTTACCCCCGGAGTTATCGTGGTGGCCTACGGCACCAATGACTGGACCCTGTCCGATACGGCCACATTCCGAACCAATTACCGGGCCATGCATGAACACATCCGGAACTATTATCCCGGCACGCCTGTATTCGCGCTGACCCCAGTGTTTCGTTATGCCCTGAACGAGTGCCGGGCCATGGGTGCCTTCTGCAAGGTGGGGCCCATTATTCAGGAGATCTGCGCCGACTTTCCCAATGTGACCGTGATTGACGGGTTTCCCTTCATACCCCGAGATCATCTGTGCTTCGGCGACGGCATCCTGCACCCCAATGCCAAGGGCTTTGACTACTATTTCAAGGGCCTGTGGCCGCAGATGAAGGCTGTTTTGGAGGGATGATGCCTGTGGCTATGCCAAATGATGCCGTATGCTTCATCGTAGGTGCGGGCACGGTTGACCCGGACCTGCGCCTGTCTCCCGGCCCGGACGACCTGCTTATCGCGGCGGACGGCGGATTTGCGACGGTGGAGCGAATGGGACTTGTACCCCATCTGGTCATCGGTGACTTTGACTCGCTGGGCAAGCAGCCGGACCACCCCAACACCATGGTCCTGCCCACGGTGAAGGACGACACGGACATGAGCGCGGCCATCAAGATTGGCAGAGAGCGGGGCTATACCCGATTCGCCCTGTACGGTGGAACGGGTGGACGGTTGGCCCACACCCTTGCCAATCTGCAGTTGCTGGACGGCCTTGCCCGGGAGGGATGCCGAGGCTTCCTTGTGGGCGAAGGCACCGTGGCCACTGCCGTGCACAATAGTAAATTGAATTTCCCCGCCCATATGTTCGGCTACCTGTCCGCGTTCTGCGTCAGCGGCAGGGCAGAAGGGGTCGCTTTGAGCGGACTGAAATACGAAGTGTCCGATGCCCGGATGGAAAGCAGCTTTCCCCTTGGAGTGAGCAACGAATTCACCGGGCTACCCGCCCGTGTGGAGGTGGCGGACGGCTCCCTGCTGGTGCTGTGGCAGGGAGATGATGTGGAAGAGTTCCTGCTGCGTACCCTGTAAGGTTTCCTTATTTTGAGAAAAGGACTGATTTTATGAACAATATCAAAGCTCTGGTCCTCGCTGCCGGAAAGGGCACCCGCCTGCGCACCGAGGGAATCAATCTGCCCAAGGTCATGCGCCTTGCAGACGGAAAGCCTCTGCTGCACTATGTGCTGACCGCGCTGGATTTCCTGCCACGGGAGAATGTCATCCTGGTGGTGGGCTATCAGAAGGAGGCGGTGCTGGATGCCTATCCCCAGTACCCCCACGCCGTGCAGGAGGTGCAGAACGGCACCGGACACGCTGTCCAGTGCGCGGCCCACCTGCTCAAGGACTTTGACGGCCATGTGCTGATCTGCTGCGGCGATACCCCCCTGATGCAACGGGAGACCTTCCAGTCTCTGGTGGATATCCACCTGAAGCAGGGCAACGCCTGCACCATGCTTTCCGCCATTCTGGACGAGGGCGGTAATTACGGCCGTGTCCTGCGTGAGGAGGATGGCTCCTTCAAGTGCATTGTGGAGGCTCGGGACTGCACCCCCGAGCAGGCCGCTGTGCGGGAGGTCAACGTGGGCGCCTATCTGTTCCGCGTGCCGGAACTGCTGTCTGCCCTGAGCCAGCTGAAAAACGACAACGCACAGGGTGAATTGTATCTCACCGACTGCCCCGCCATCATCAAGGCTGCCGGCCACCGGGTGGGTATCTGCGACACCTGCTCGGCCCGGGAGATGCTGGGTGTGAACACTGTGGAGCAGCTGCAGGAAGTAGAGGATATCCTGCGCGGGCGCTGAGCGGTTTCTCCCAGCCATTCCCCTTGTTTTTTTCATTGCGCTGTGTTATACTGTTGCTCCAATGCGGAAAGGAGGTGCCCACATGGCAGAAGGCATTAAAATCATAGCCAAGAACAGCAAGGCCTACCACGACTTTTTTATTGAAGAAAAGTACGAGGCTGGCATCGCTCTGGCGGGCACCGAGGTCAAGTCCATCCGACTGGGCAACGTGAACCTGAAGGACTCCTACTGCATCATCAAGGACGGTCAGCTGACCGTCCACGGCATGCATATCAGCCCCTATGAAAAGGGCAACATCTTCAACAAAGACCCCCGCCGTCCCCGTCAGCTGCTGATGCACAAGCGTGAGATTTTCAAGCTGTACGGCAAAATCAAGCAGGACGGCTACGCCCTTGTGCCCCTGTCCATCTACCTCACCCACGCCCGGGTCAAGCTGGAGATCGGCCTTGCCAAGGGCAAAAAGCTCTATGACAAGCGCGAGTCCGCCGCCAAGCGGGATGCCAAGCGTGAGATCGATAGAACACTTAAGTCCAGAAATGCCTGATCGGGCCACACATAAGAAAAGGAGTGTTTCCTATGGCACAGAACCCCATCGTTACCTTTGAAATCGAAATGGAGACCGATTTCGGCACTCAGACCGGCATTATGAAGGCCGAACTGTACCCCGAAATCGCCCCCAACACCGTCAACAACTTTATCTCCCTGATCAAGAAGGGGTACTATGACGGGCTGATCTTCCACCGCGTCATCCCCGGCTTTATGATTCAGGGCGGCTGTCCTCAGGGCACCGGAACCGGCGGCCCCGGCTACACCATCAAGGGCGAGTTCGCCGGCAACAACTTTGCCAACGACCTGGCCCATGACCGGGGCGTGCTGTCCATGGCCCGCACCATGGCCCCCAACTCCGCCGGCAGCCAGTTCTTCGTCATGGTGGAGAAGGCCCCTCATCTGGATGGCCAGTATGCCGCCTTCGGCAAGGTCATCGAGGGCATGGAGACCGCCGATGCCATCGTCAACGCCAAGCGTGACTGGAGCGACAAGCCCCGCATGGCCCAGCGCATGGCCAAGGTGACTGTGGACACCTTCGGCGTAGACTATCCCGAACCCGAGCAGTATTGATTTTGCGCCCGGGGGATGCATTTGCCTCCCCCGGGGTAAAATAAAATCGAATCGTAATTGTTGTTTGCCACTTAAACCCCCAGTAACTCAAAACGGAGTCCAGCAAAGCGGGTCCGTTTTGAAGAGGAGGAGCAAAGGAGCGGTGTGAGGAATGCCAAAATGGGCGTTCCGAGCGGAGCGGACTTTGCTCCGACGATGCGACGACGAGGGGGCGTACCGGTTTCGACGGGGACGCGGAAGTGGGAATAGCGGGCGGTGGCGCCTGGCCACCTTAAAACGGGCATTCTTTATAAATTAAAGAACAACAACTACGCTTAC
>SVLE01000060.1 GCA_015068065.1 Oscillospiraceae bacterium
TCCGGGATGCCGGCCTCCACCTTGCCCACAAGGTCGGCGCCAACATCTGCGGCTTTGGTGTAGATACCGCCACCCACGCGGGCGAACAGCGCCATGAAGGAAGCTCCCATACCGTTCATGACCATGATATTGCCAAGGAGTACGGGATCACGTATGTCGGCCATCCAGTAGAGGAATACGAACCACATGGAGATGTCCAGCAGGCCCAGACCGACTACCGTAAAGCCCATGACACAGCCGGAGGAGAAGGCCACACGCAGACCGCGGTTTAGGCTCTCGGAGGCGGCCTGAGCAGTGCGGGCGTTGGAAGCGGTGGCGATCTTCATGCCAATCAGACCGGCCAGCATGGAGAACAGGCCGCCGGTGAGGAAGGCGAAGGGGGTATATACGGACAGCATTTCCCCCCTGGTGGCAAAGGCCATAACAAGAAGTACGGCGAAAACAGCCACAAAAACCTTGGAAACTGTGGTGTATTGGTGCTTTAGATAGGCATTTGCACCCTCGCGAATGGCAGCGGCAATTTTCTGCATCTGGGGGGTACCTTCCGAAAACTGC
Organism: Oscillospiraceae bacterium; assembly: GCA_015068065.1. Lineage (GTDB taxonomy): Bacteria > Bacillota > Clostridia > Oscillospirales > Oscillospiraceae > Lawsonibacter. The sequence continues at coordinate 556 of SVLE01000060.1, forward strand.
ATGACCCTGTATCGCTGTGACAGGGCAAAAATCAGTGCAGCGGCGGCACCTGCAAAGCCAAACAACAACAAATTGACCACATTACCATCTCCTTTTATTCAAACGGGGTGGATACTGAAAAACAGCTATATAAATAACTAATAGCTCATATCAAATTTTATCATAAATCCGTGGAAAGTCAACCGCGCATTGAGAACAAAAGCGGAGTCTGCACATGCAGACTCCGCTCAAAACAGCAGTAAGGAACTCGATTATGTTCGTCTCCATGCCCCCCGGCTGAACAGCACCAGAATGGGGAAAATCTCCAGGCGGCCGATGACCATGCACGCAGACAGGACGATCTTGCTCAGGTTAGAAAAGGCGGAAAAGTTGCCTGCCGGGCCCACCATATCAAGGCCGGGGCCCACGTTACTCATACAGGTGAGGGCGGCAGTGAAGCTGGTGGAGAAGGAGAAACCGTCCAGCGAGACGATCAGAGTGGCCAGCAGGGAGATGATAAAGTAGGTGCAGGTGAAGATGGAAATGCTGTTCAGGGTATACTCCTGGACCACCTTGCCGTCCAGCTTGACAACAGAAACGGACTTGGGGTGGATGACCTGACGGATCTCCCGAAACAGGCAGCGGAAGTTCAGCAGTACGCGGGAGCACTTCAGACCGCCGCCGGTGGAACCGGCACAGGCACCGCACAGGAGCAGAAGCATCATGATTACCTGAGAAAAGACCGGCCAGGTCATATAGTCAGCCGTGGCGAAGCCGGTAGTTGAGATAATAGAGGCCACCTGGAAAAAGGCGTACCGGAAACTCTCCCAAACGGATCGATAGATGGGGGAGAGGTTTGCTGTGACAGCTCCGGTTGCCAGAATCACGACACCGAAGAAGAAACGCAGCTCATCGCTTTTCAGTACGTCCTTTGCACGTCCGCACAGCAGCAGGAAGTACATGGCAAAGTTGACGGAGAACAGCAGTACAAATATGGCAATAATCATTTCCACCACGGGGTTTCCGTAAGCACCTACGCTCAGATTTCGGTTGGAGAAGCCGCCGGTACCTGCAGAGGAAAAGGCGTGAATAAAGCTGTCGTACAGTGGCAGACCTGCCAATTTGAGCAGCAGGACTTCTGACAAAGTCATCACACAGTAGATGGTATACAGAATCTTGGAGGTCTGGGACTGCTTTGGCATCAGCTTGGAGAAAACAGGGCCGGGAGATTCTGCCTGAATAAGGAAGTGGGAGCGCAGACCCATGGAGGGCAGCAATGCGGTGGTCAGTACCAGAACACCCATACCGCCCAGCCAGTGGGTGAAGGCGCGCCAGAACAAAATGCCGTAGGGCAGTGCCTCAATATTGGTGAGTATGGTGGCGCCGGTGGTAGTGAAGCCGGAGAAACACTCAAAGGCACAGTCAACGTAGGAGGAAAAATAGCCGCAGAAGTAGAAGGGGAGCGCCCCAAACAGGCCCATAAGCACCCAAATCAGTCCAACGGCAAAGAAGCCCTCCCGGGCAAAGAAGTGTTTTTTGTAGGGCAGACGGCTGAGCAGAAAACCCACCAACGCCGTGATGGCGGCAGCGTAAAGAAAGGGCAAGGGGCTTTCCTGATACAGCAGGGCCACAAGGGCGGGAAGGAGCATGGATGCTGACTCCAGCATAAGCACCTTGCCCGTGAGATTGAACACAAGATGAAAGTTCATTTCTGCCTCCCGGTATCAAAGGGCGGTATCGTAGATGTCATTGACATCCAGAATGGTGTGGTCTCTGGACACGATGATAATGGAGTCTCGCTCACAGATACAGGTGGAGCCGTCGGGAATGATGACCTGATCGTCGCGCACGATGACGGCGACCAGTACACCGGCTTTCAGTTTCAGGTCTTTCAGCGGGATGCCCAGATTGCGGGTGCTTGCGCTGACGATGAACTCGGTGGCTTCTGCCTGATCGTCCGCGATGCGGTACAGTGCCTGCATCACGCTGCCCTGAGAGCTGCTCATGCCCCGAACAACGTGCAGAATGTGAGCGGCGGTGATCAGTTTTGGGGAGATGACGCTGTCCAGACCAACGGCCCGGGCGATGCCCGCGTAGTTCTGGCGGTTGGACTTGGCGATGACTTTGGAGACGCCCTGCTGCATGGCGTACAGGGAGATGATCAGGTTATCCTCGTCACGGCCGGTCAGTGCCACGAACGCGTCGCTGGCAGTCAGACTTTCGGCGTCCAGCAGTTCCTGATCGGTGCCATCGCCGCAGATGACCATGGTGCTGGGCAGTTTTTCGCTGATCAGGCGGCAGCGCTCCGCGCTGCTCTCAATGATCTTGACCCGGATGTGCATCTTGTCCAGCAGGTTGGCAAGGTAAATGGAGATTCGGCCCCCACCCACAACAAAGACGTGTCGGATCTTGTGGCTGTAGCGGCCGAGCAGACGGAAAAACTCGTCCAGACCGGTGGGCTTGCCAATGATATACAGCTTGTCGTTGACCTGTGGCACAAAGGAACCGTTAGGAATGATGACCTGCCCATCTCGTTCTGCGGCGCAGAAGAGCATGGACAGTTTCCTGATTCGGTCGGACAGGGAGAACAGGGATTTTCCGGTGATAAAATCATCCTCCTGTACCCGGAAGCTCATCAGCTCCACCCGGCCCCGGCAAAAGCTTTCAATGTCGGCCGCAGAGGGGAAGCGCAGCAGCCGCGCAATTTCCATGGCGGTGGCATTTTCCGGGTTGATGACCATACCGATACCGAAATTGCGCTTGATGGCCCCCATGTTGGCGTAATACTCCGGGTTGCGGACCCGGGCGATGGTATACCGGGTGCCCAGGCTTTTGGCCGTGAGACAGCAGGCCATGTTTAGTTCATCCATGTTAGTGGCAGCCACCAGCAGGTCGGTATTGACGGCACCCGCCTCGGTCAGGGTTGGGATGTTGACACCGTTGCCTTTGAAACCCATCACGTCCAGAGTATCGCAGGCGCGGCGAAGCGCCTCCTCGGAGGAGTCGATGACAGTTACATCGTGATTTTCACGGCACAGCTGCTCGGCCAGGGCGTAGCCCACCTTGCCGGCACCGACGATAATAATTTTCAAGCCGAGTCATCCTTTCTTGAAAAGAGAGGTAGAGCAAACACTATAATATTTCACATTGTACAGCGAAAAAGGGAAAAATGCAACCGGAAGCATCTGTTTGCGCTTCTTCTGGTCGTATCCAGTTAAAACTACGGATATTGATGTGAACGGATAAACATGATATAATATAATAAAAAAGTTGGCAGGAAAGGGATGGGGAAGGGTGACTTTGTTGATCCGAAATGGCCGTATCTTTGACGGCACCGATTTTTCACAAAGAGATATACTGGTTCGGAACGGGACAGTGGAACGGATCGACGCCGATATTTCGGACAGAGCAGACCGGGTTTTTGACGCAGCTGGTATGACGGTGCTACCGGGATTGGTGGATGTACACATTCATATGGCGGGACATTCTGATCCCAGTTGGTCGATAGAGCCGGAACGGGGATGTTTTCCCTTTGGTGTGACAGCGGCGGCGGATGCCGGTGCTTCTCAGGGGAATTCTGGAATGATGGATCATATGCGGGTCAAGGCCGGCGTGTTTGTTATTACCAGCACAAAAGAGCCATTTTCTTTTGATGCGCTACTGGAGGGGCTGGAGCGTTACGGCGAACAGGTGCTGGGCATTAAGGTCTGCTATGACAATGCTTTCAATCCTGGCCTGACAGATGAAAAGAAACTGGTTGAGATCTGTGAATTTGCCCACAGCCGGGGTCTGCCTCTTGCGGTGCATACCACCCGCAGTCCTGTGCCGATGGATGTTCTTTTGTCGGTGCTGTCTGCCGGAGATATTGCTACGCATGTGTATCATCCCGGGCCAAACAGTGCAGATGAGGATGATACACATG
>SVLE01000061.1 GCA_015068065.1 Oscillospiraceae bacterium
CTCCTCAGCCAGAGGCTTGACCTCGTTCTCGGCGAATTCGCGGAACATTTTGCGGATCATCTCTTGCTCTTTGGTCAGATGAAAATCCATTATTTTCTCCTCCTATAAATAATTACTGACTTAGGGTAACTGGGTTTACATTATATAATTTAATATCCGTCAGCGCACGAAGGCGGACATCAGGATGTTAAATTGCAATATTGGGACAGGGCTCAGGTGTAATCGTAAAAGCCCTTGCCGGTTTTACGGCCCAGCAGACCGCCGCGAACCATCTTGCGCAGCAGGAGGCTTGCGCGGTACTTGCTGTCTCCGGTTTCGGCATACAGGGTGTCCATGATGGCCAGACACACGTCCAGACCCACCAGATCGCCCAGCGCCAGAGGACCCATGGGGTGATTGGCACCCAGCTTCATGGCGGTGTCGATGCCCTCGGGGGAGGCTACGCCGGTCTCTACAAGGCCGATAGCCTCGTTGATCATGGGAATCAGGATCTTATTGACTACGAAGCCGGGGGCTTCGGCCACTTCTACGGGCTCCTTACCAATGTCCTTGGACAGCTGGAAGATGGCCTCGAAGGTTTCCTGAGAGGTGTGTACGCCGCGGATGACCTCGACAAGCTTCATCACAGTGGCGGGGTTGAAGAAGTGCATGCCGATGAACTTGTCCGGCCGCTTGGTGGCCGAGGCGATGGCGGTGATGGAAATGGAAGAGGTGTTGGTGGCCAGAATGGTCTCGGGTTTACAGATGGAGTCCAGCTCGGCAAAAATGCGCTGCTTGATCTCAAGTTTTTCCACCGCGGCCTCAACGACCAGATCTGCGTCGGCGGCAAGGGAAATGTCGGTGGTGAAGGTCATGTTGGCCAGAATGGAGGATTTCTTTTCTTCGTCCATCTTGCCCTTGGCGACCTGCTTGGCCAGAGATGCCTCCAGACGGCCCCTGGCCTTGTCAGCAAGATCCTGATTGATCTCGCGCACAGTGACAGTGTGTCCGGTACGGGCGAAGACAGTGGCGATATCCAGACCCATGGTGCCTCCGCCGATGACAACGATATGCTTCATACTGATCCAATCCTTTCCTTAAAACGGTGAAACGTTTTGTTATAATTTTAACGAAAGTTTGCCCGAAAAAGCGCAACCCCGAGGAATATCCCCGTTGTTGCGAACAAAATCTGACATTTTGAACCAATACTACCTTATAAATTATATCGGGTTTCTGCTCGGGGCGCAAGGTGAATAATACTGGCAAAATGCACAGTTTTTGGGTGGATTATTTATTGAAAAAATCAAGGAAGACCCAGATATGGGGAAAATGCACTTTTTTCACAGTTCCCTCCGCCGATAAGCGCACCGGCGGAGGGAGAAGCGTCAGCGATTTTTGTAGGAGATCATCTTTTCCTTGTTGAGGAAGGCTTGCATGGCGTCCTTTTGATCCTCGGTGGAGAAGCACAGACCGAAGGCCTCTGATTCAAAGGCGATGGCGGAGCTCATATCGATCTGAGTGCCGATGCGGATGGCCTGTTTGGCCTGGCGTACGGCAACCTGAGCCTTGGAGGCGATGAGGTTGGCCAGCTCAAAGGCGCGGTCCAACAGTTCCTCGGCGGGATAGAGGTGGTTGATCAGACCGATTTGCAGCGCTTCCTGAGCGTCGATGAACCGGCTGGTAAGTACCAGTTCGGTGGCGGTGGACATGCCTACGATACGGGCCAGACGCTGAGTACCGCCAAAACCGGGGGTGATGCCCAGACCGACCTCGGGCATGCCGAACTTGGCATTATTGCTGCCGATGCGGATATCGCAGCTCATAGCCAGCTCGCAGCCGCCGCCCAGAGCGAAGCCGTTGACCGCGGCGATGATGGGACGGGGGAAACGGGTCATACGCAGCAGAACGCTGTTGCCCTGACGGCTGAAGTTTTTGGCATCGGAAGCGGTGAAGTTTGCCATCTCACCAATGTCGGCACCGGCCACAAAGGAGCGGCCCGCGCCGGTGAGGATGAGCACGTAAATATTTTGGTTGGTCTCCACCTGATCCAGAATCTGATCCAGGTCGTGCAGGACCTGCAGGTTAAGTGCGTTGAGTACTTCTGGGCGATTGATCGTGATCAGGCCTACGTGGCCTCTCTGTTCCAGTTCTACAAAAGCCATATTCATTCCTCCGATTATGATCGTGTTGGATATGTCCTTCAAGATACTATGCGGATAGGCGCATTTTGATAGTATGATTTTAATGGAAAGGGAGAATTCAGGCAAGTGAACGGGGCTGGAAAGCGATGATAAGTCAATTTTTTGTCAACAACGGCAAAATACCGCAGGAGAAATGCATGTCTGAGCGGGGACGGGAATAGAAGTATAAGAAGAAATGGGGCGGGGGTGTTTATATTGCGCACAGAAGCTGTATCGGCCGGTGCAAGCGCGGTTTTTCTTACGGTATTCAGTGTGGCGTCTCAGCTGCTGGGCTTTGGTTACCGGGTAGGGTTGTCCCGCATGGTGGGGGCGGAGGTGATGGGACTTTATCAGCTGGTGATGCCGGTATACTCTGTGCTGATGTCTGTCACGGCAGTGGGGCTGACGGCAGCAGTGTCCAATCTGTCCTCGCGCTATCTGGCACTGGGCAACAACCGGGCGGTGACCCAGACCATGAAAAGCTGTGTCAGGCTGTTTCTTGTAGTTATGTTTCCGGTGTGCGTGGGCACGGTGCTGCTGTATGACCCTATTTCTGTATACCTGTTGGGAGATGCGCGTACCCAGTTGGGGCTGGTGCTGCTGTTGCCATGTGTGGCACTGACTGGGATCGAAAATTTTCATAAGCACTTTTTCTATGGGAGCGGACAGGTGCGCCCGCCGGCGCTGGTGGAGCTGCTGGAGCAGTTTATCCGGGCAGGGGCGGTGCTGGGCCTTTTGGTGCTGTTTCTGCCGCAAAATACGGAGCGGACGGTGGGACTGATCGTCACGGGGATGATCGTGTGCGAAATCTTTTCCTCGGTGACTCTGATGCTGCTTTACCGCAGGCGGATGAAACGGCTGGGGATAAAGGGCGAGGGAGAGCGGCGCGGACGCCTTTATCGAAGAATGGCTGCCATTGCGCTGCCTGTAGGTGCGACTGCTTTGCTTGGAAACCTGATGAGCGCTGTCAATGCTGCACTGATTCCACAACGGTTGGTGGCCGGAGGGGTGGAGCCGGCGGAGGCCATGTCTGCCTTTGGCATTCTGTGCGGCATGACAATGCCCATGCTGTCTCTGCCTACGGTCTTCCTGGGGGCGCTGACACTGGTGATGGTGCCCCGAATCGCCCGCTGCTGTGCGCTGGGGCGAATAGATCAGGTACGGGGCGGGATTCACCGCTGTATCGAGGTGGTGGGGCTGGTCATTTTGCCGTGTATGGCACTGATCACTGTGGTAGGACCGGATCTGGGTCTGATTCTGTTTGGAGAGAGACAGGCGGGTGCGTATATGGTTCCGCTGGCCTTTGCCACGGCCTGCGGCTGTTTTCAGTCGGTGCTCAGTGGGGCGCTGAACGCTACGGAGAGACAGGGAACAGCGGCCGCCATCGCTTTGATCTGTGATGTGGTGCAGCTGGCGCTGACTGTGTTGCTGATGGGACGGTCCGGTGGAGGAATGGACGGATTTGTGGCGGGAGTCGTGGTGTCCTCCGTGTTGGGACTGGTCCTGTGTGATCTGATGGTACGCAGGTGCGTGAAACTGTCCGTTCGCATGTGGCGGCCGGTGGGACTTCCGGGACTTGCCGCACTGCTGAGCTGGCAGACCTCGCTTCTGCTGTTTCGGTGCCTGAGCGAAGCCGGGGTTTCGGAAGTGCCGAGGGTGTGCGCGGTGCTGGCTTTTGGGGGGCTGATCTATCTGTGCGCTCTTTGTGCCATGGGGGTGGAATTGGGAAAAATTAAGCCCGTGAGCCAAAAATTACGTTGACAAATCCAAACAGTACCGCTATAATAGCTAGGCAACCTTTAGGAGGCTGTGGTTTGCGGCTGTGCTGGAATTGGTAGACTGGCCAGCTTGAGGTGCTGGTGCCCCACGGGCGTACGGGTTCGACTCCCGTCAGCCGCACCAAAAAATCCCGAATGCATTTGCATTCGGGATTTTTTATGCCTCAAAAAGTTCAGGAATGTTCATCCAGCTCCACAAGAACGTTGTCTGTGCCGTGCTGTTCGAATTCCGATATGTATGCGTCGATGCGGCTGGTCAGCTCTGCGTAGTTGCTCTCATCAATGGGGGCATCGTTCATATCCCGACGGGCCAGATCCTCGGCCAGAATGTCAAAAAATACGTTGTTTTCGTACTCCATGATGGCCTCGTGGATGCCACCCTCGGCGAAAGCCCGGGAGGGGATGATCTCGCCCTCATACAGCTCGGCCA
>SVLE01000021.1 GCA_015068065.1 Oscillospiraceae bacterium
CGACCACAACAAGCTGGGCCGTGAGCTGGAATACTTCACCACCGTGGATGTGATCGGTCAGGGCCTGCCCATCATGCTGCCCAAGGGCGCCCGCACCGTCCAGACCCTGCAGCGCTGGGTGGAGGACGAGGAACAGAAGCGCGGCTACCTGCTGACCAAGACCCCCCTGATGGCCAAGAGCGACCTGTACAAGATCTCCGGCCACTGGGATCACTACCGTGACGGTATGTTCATTCTGGGCGACCCCGATGACGAGACCAAGGAGTGCTTCGCCCTGCGTCCCATGACCTGCCCCTTCCAGTATCAGGCTTACCTGAACCGTCAGCGCTCCTACCGGGATCTGCCCATGCGTCTGGGTGAGACTTCCACCCTGTTCCGCAACGAGGATTCCGGCGAGATGCACGGTCTGATCCGCGTGCGCCAGTTCACCATTTCCGAGGGTCATCTGGTCCTGCGTCCCGACCAGCTGGAGGAGGAATTCAAGGGCTGTCTGGATCTGGCCAAGTACTGTCTGGAAACCGTGGGTATGCTGGACAAGTGTACCTTCCGCTTCTCCCAGTGGGATCCCAACAACACCGCCAAGTACGAGGGCACTGCCGAGCAGTGGAACGAGGCTCAGCGTGTTATGGGCCAGATTCTGGACGATCTGGGCGTGAACTACGAGATCGGCATCGATGAGGCCGCCTTCTACGGCCCCAAGCTGGACATCCAGTACAAGAACGTGTTCGGCAAAGAGGATACCATCGTCACCATCCAGATCGATATGCTGCTGGCCGCCAAGTTCGGCATGTACTATATCGACGAGAACGGCGAGAAGGCCCTGCCCTATATCATCCACCGCACCTCCCTGGGCTGCTACGAGCGAACTCTGGCCTACCTGATTGAGGAGTATGCCGGCGCTCTGCCCACCTGGATGGCTCCCGAGCAGGTCCGCTTCCTGCCCGTCACCGACCGCGCCGCCGACTACTGCGCGGAAAAAGCCAAGGTGCTGGAGACTATGGGCTTCCGCGTTGAGGTGGACTACCGCAACGAGAAGATCGGCAAGAAGATCCGCGAGGCTCAGTTGGACAAAGTTCCCTATATGCTGGTTGTTGGCGACCGGGATATGGAGAACGGCACCGTCTCCCCCCGTCACCGCGCCGACGGCGATCTGGGCGCCATGGCCTTCGACGAGTTCGTGTCCGTCCTGAAAGAGGTTGTGGACACCAAGGCCAAGAAGTAATTTTTACAAAAACCACGCCGCGGATGCAACCTGCGGCGTGGTTTTGCGTCTTTGTGGATAAGAGGGGTTGCCTTACCCCCAGGGACACAATACAATAAAACTATCCAATGCACCAAAGAGGGTGATTTCATGGACGACAGCAAGATCATCGACCTGTACTGGGCCCGTTCCCAACAGGCAATTGCGGAAAGCGAAAAGAAATACGGTGCCTACTGCCGCACAGTGGCCCGGAACATTCTGGACCGGGCTGAGGATGCGGAGGAGTGCGTCAACGACACCTGGCTGCGGGCCTGGAACGTGATGCCGCCCCAGCGTCCCACCATCCTGCAGGCCTTTTTCGGCAAGCTGACCCGCAACCTGTCTCTGGACCGCTGGCGGCGGGACCGGGCACAGAAGCGGGGCGGCAGTCAGGTGGAACTGGCTCTGGACGAGCTGGAGGACTGTCTTTCCGCCCGGGATCGTGTGGACGAGGCGGTGGATGCCCAGACCACCGCCAACCTGATCTCCGATTTCGTGCGTGGCCTGCCCCAGCAGGACAGGGTGCTTTTTGTGCGCCGCTACTGGTATCTGGACGACATCCAGACCCTTGCAACAACTATGAGTATGAGTCAAAGTCAAGTGAAATCCCGTCTGCACCGCATCCGCCTGCGGCTGAAGACAAAATTGGAAAAGGAGGGCGTTGCCGTATGACAAGTGAATTCTTACTGGACGCCATCGGTCAGATGGACGATGAACTGGTGACGCAGGCCGCCGCACCAACCCGGCGCGCCATCCCGTGGCTTAAAGTGTCCGGTCTGGCCGCCGCCGTTGTGCTGTGTGTGGGCGTAGCCTCCCTGCCCGGTCTGCTGTCCATGAATGGTGCGGCCTCCGGTATGACAACCGCACCGGAATCGGACTTTATCCTTGGAGACGCACTTCTTGACTACGAATACCGCTCCGAGCAGGAGTCGCAGGTGAAAGACTCGAGCACCAACAAATCCGAGTCCACCGTTGCGGATGGTTCCGCACCCACACAGGGCGTGTTCGCGCCACTGTTCTTTACCCAGCGGGGCGTCTATTTCCTCATAGGGGAGGAGTTCCCTTACAAGCCCAAACTGCCCGACACAGAGGTCCTAAAAGGACTTGGTGTCCTGGTGGCTTCCGTCCCCGGAGAGCAGGTCTATCCCTCTACGGGAACTCAGGAATACGTAGGCTGCCCCGTGTGGGAGAGTGCGGACGGCAAGACGCTCTATATCCAACTGAAAGACGGCGACTGCCTCTTTGCCACCCTTTACGAATGACCGCCCAACCGCCGATGCTATGCATCGGCGGTTTCTCTGTCCTTTTGCCGGATTTTCCTATTCCGCCTTTCGCATTACCGTACAATTTCACATTTTTTCAGTTTGTGATTGACAAAGGGGCTTTCATAGGTTACAATCATTCAAAATACTTTTACGCGTTAAAGAGGCAATGACCGGGACAGTACGTCGGCTGGAACGCGCAGAGAGGGAGCGGTTGGTGTAAGCTCCCGGAGAAAGCCGTCCGAAGGTCACCCGCGAGCCGCCTTGTCGAACAGGGCTTCCTGCCCTGCGTAGGCTTGGCCGGTCCTCCCACCGTTATCGGGGAACGAGTGCGCGGGTCTTTCCGCGAATTTAGGTGGTACCACGGAGTTGCGGCTTCGTCCTATGCAGACAGGACGGAGTCGTTTTGTTTTATCCCTTTTTGGAGGTGTTTTCCATGACCGGAGCACAAGCCCTGATCGAAAGCCTGAAATTGCAGAAGGTAGAGCATATTTTCGGCTATGCCGGAGCCACCATCTGCCCCATTATGGACGTATTGTCCTCCACCCCGGAAATCGGCTATACACTGGTGCGCACGGAGCAGAACGCAGGCCATATGGCCTCCGGCTACGCCCGTGTCAGCGGCAAAGTGGGCGTGTGTCTGGTCACCTCCGGCCCCGGCGCCACCAACCTCATCACCGGTATTGCCACCGCCTATATGGACTCCATCCCCATGGTGGCCATCACCGGTCAGGTACCCAGCCACCTGCTGGGCCGTGATATTTTCCAGGAAGTGGACATCACCGGCGCAGTGGCCCCTTTCATCAAGCACAGCTATCTGGTCAAGGACGCCAACGACCTGCCCCGGGTGGTGGCGGAGGCCTTTCACATCGCGGCCACCGGCCGCCCCGGTCCGGTGCTCATCGACATCCCGGTGGACATCCAGAATCAGGACATCAAGAAGTTCTCCTGCCCCGAGGAAGTGTCCATCCGCGGCTATAAGCCCAGCGTCCGGGGCAACGACCTGCAGATCAAGCGGGTGGTGCAGGCCATCGCCAAGTCCCGTCAGCCCCTGATCTGTGCCGGCGGCGGCGTGTGGCTTGCTCAGGCGCAGAAGGAACTGCTGGAGCTGTCCGAGCGGTGCCATATCCCCGTGGTCAAGACCATGATGGGTATCTCCGTCCTCCCCACCGACCACCCCCTCAATCTGGGCATGATCGGTGCCCACGGCAACCACTGTGCCAACAAGGCGCTGGCCAAGAGCGACCTGCTCATTATGGTGGGCACCCGTGCAGCTGACCGCGCGCTGGTCAACCCCACAGACATTCAGCAGCGTATGGCCACCATCCATATTGATGTTGACCCCGCCGAAATCGGCAAGAACATGACCGCTGCCATCCCTCTGGTTGGCGATGTTAAAGTCATTTTGCAGCAGCTTCTGGAAAAGGACGTCCCCGTCACCGACTCCGAGGAGTGGCTGGCCAAGCTGAAGGACTACCGCAAGGCAGAGCTGAGCCGCGTGTTCCCCAAGCAGGAGGGCTATGTATTCCCGGGTACAGTGCTGCGTCATCTGGGCCAAAAGCTCAATGACGACGCGGTGGTCTGTGTGGACGTGGGCCAGAACCAGATTTTCACCTGCAAGTATCTGCCTCAGAAACACGGCCGCCTGCTCACCAGCGGCGGTTTGGGTACCATGGGCTATGCTCTGCCCGCTGCTGTTGGCGTAAAGGTGGCCCAGCCCGATCGACAGACCCTTGTGGTGTGCGGTGACGGCTCCTTCCAGATGTCCATGAACGAACTGGCCGCCATTCGGTGCGCAGGCATGGATGTGAAGATCGTCCTCATGCGCAACAACACCCTGGGCATGGTACACGAGATTCAAAAGCGTTCCCCCTACCGTGGCCCCTACGGTGTTGCTCTGGACGGCTCGCCGGAGTTCGAGACCATCGCCGCGGCCTACGACATCCCCAGCATCGTGATCAACGACGAGGATACCATGGACGCGCAACTGGACCAGTTCCTGCGCACCGAGGGCTGCTGTCTGCTCATCTGCGAGGTCCATCCCGACATGAGCACCACGGACTAAGGAGGGAGAATTGCCATGAAACAGACCATTTCCGTTCTGGTGGAAAATCAGGCCGGCGTCCTCAACCGCATCACGGGCCTGTTCTCCCGCCGCGCCTTCAACATCGAGTCTCTGGCCGTGGGCCCCACCGACGACCCCACCATCTCCCGCATCACCATCATCGTGGACAGCGGCAACAACGTGGTGGATCAGGTGGAAAAGCAGCTGAACAAGCTGGTGGACGTGATCAAGGTCCGTACCCTGGAGGAAAACAACCTCATCGGCCGTGAACTGATGATTCTGAAAGTCAACGCCACCAACAAGACACGTCAGGATATTATGACCATCTGCTCCATCTACGGAGCCAAGGTAGACGATATTTCCCCCACCTCCATGACGCTGGAGCTGTCCGACACCCCCGACCGTCTGGACACCTTCCAGTCCATGATGCGTCCCTTCTCTATCCTTGAGGTGGTGCGTACCGGCGTGATTGCGGTACAAAAAGGCTCAGGTAAAATCTGATACGCAAATTAACTGGAGTTGAAATAAGAAATATGAAAGTCCGATCCACTCAGGCCATCCTGGAGTGCCTGCTGGAGCAGGAGGTGGACACCGTCTTCGGCTACCCGGGCGGCACAATCCTCAACCTCTACGATGAGCTTTACAATTACAAAGACAAGATCCGCCACATCCTCACCGCCCACGAACAGGGTGCGGCCCATGCCGCGGACGGCTACGCCCGCTCCACAGGCAAGGTGGGTGTGTGCTTTGCCACTAGTGGCCCCGGTGCAACCAACCTGACCACCGGCATTGCCACCGCCTACATGGACTCCTCCCCCGTGGTGTTCATCACCTGCAACGTGGCAGAGCCTCTGCTGGGCAAGGACTCCTTTCAGGAGGTAGATATCACCGGCATTGCCATGCCCATCACCAAGGCCACTTATCTGGTCAGCGATCCCTCTACCATCCCCGACGTGATGCGTCAGGCCTTTGCCGTGGCCGCCACCGGCCGCCCCGGCCCGGTGCTTATCGACTTTTTGAAGAATGTCACCGCGTTGGACCAGATGATCGACTATGAATTCGTCCACTGGCGGGAAAACCGGGGCTGTTCCAGCATCCGTTCTCTGGCCCACAGCCACGAACTGAAAGCTCCTGAGCCCAACAGCGATGATATCGACATTCTGGTGTCCATGATCAACCAGTCGGAAAAGCCCCTGATCATCTGCGGCGGCGGCGTGGTCCGTGGTCGGGCCGACCGGCAGTTTATGGAATTTGCCCGAAAAGTGGATGCTCCCGTTGCCATCACCCTTATGGGTGGCGGTGGCTTCCCCGGTGACCACGAGCTTTCCACCGGCATGATCGGTATGCACGGCTCCCGGGCCTCCAACGTGGCAGCCAATCAATGCGACCTGCTCATCGCCGTGGGCTGCCGCTTCTCCGACCGTGTGGCCCTGAACCCCGCCACCTTCGCCTCTCAGGCCAAGATCGTCCACATCGACATCGACCGCTCTGAGATCGACAAGAACGTGCTCACCGACCACCATATCGTAGGCAACGCCCGCCACGTGCTGGATCTGCTCAATCAGCGTCTGTCCCGTCAGAGCCACCCGCTCTGGAAAGAAGAGATCCTGTCCCTGAAGCGGGATACTGTGGTGGAGGACTGCGAACAGCTTACGCCCAAGCAGGTATTGGAGACCATCCGCCGTCTGGTCCCCGAAAATACCATCGTGGCCACCGACGTGGGGCAGCATCAGATGTGGTCCATCCAGCATTTCCACTTTAATTATCCCGGCCAGCTGCTCACCAGCGGCGGCTTTGGTACCATGGGGTTTGGTCTTGGCGCCGCCATCGGTGCCAAGGCGGGCAACCCGGACAAGGTGGTCATCCACACCACCGGCGACGGCTGCTTCCGCATGAACTGTCATGAGCTGTGCACCGTGGAGCACTACGGTCTGCCCGTCATCACCGTCGTCTTTAACAACGGTTGTCTGGGCATGGTGCGCCAGTGGCAGAACCTGATCTATAAGCAGCGCTTCTCCGAGACCACGCTGGACCGGGGCCCCGACTTCGTCAAGCTGGCCGAGGCTTACGGTCTGAACGGTTACCGGGTCACCACCCGGGCCGAGATGGAGCAGGCCTTCAAGGCCGCCCTTGCCAGTGGCAAGGGCTGTGTCATCGACGCGGTCATCGACACGGACGACATGGTCCGGCCCATGGTCCCCGGTGGAGCCAATATCACCAACTTCCTGTTGGAGTAAGGGGGTATACCGATGAAAACAGAATTTGACACCCAGAAAAAGCTGTATACCCTGTCCATTCTGGTGCAGGACATCCCCGGCGTCCTGAGTCAGGTGGCCCGCCTGTTCTCCCGCAAGGGCTACAACATCGAGTCCATCGTCTCCGGTGAGACGGATAAGCCCGGCATCACCCGCATCACCATCGAACTCATCGCCGACGAGCTGATGATCACCCAGATCGCGGCCCAGTGCCGCAAGCTGCTGCCGGTGCTGGCGGTAAAGATTCTGGACGAGGCCGTGTCCATCCACCGCGAGTTTGCCCTGATCAAGGTCAGCGCCGATGACCGAGCCAAGCGGGATGAGGTCATTCAGATCTCCAATATTTTCCGGGCCAACATCATCGATGTCAGCAAGCAATCCCTGACCATCGCCATCTTCGGCGAGAAGAGCAAGACCACCGCCCTCATCGGTATGCTGGAGGATTTCGGCATCCTTGAAATCGCAAAAACGGGTACTATCGCCATCGAAAGAGGACGAAGCACTATATATGATGACAACAAATTGAAGGAGGAATATAATTATGGGAAAAATGTATTATGAGAAGGACTGCGACATCAACTACCTCAACGGTAAGAAGATCGCCATCATTGGCTACGGCTCTCAGGGCCATGCCCATGCCATGAACCTGAAGGACTCCGGCTGCGACGTGTGCGTGGGCCTGCGCGCCGGCTCCAAGAACTGGGCCGCCGCCGAGAAGGCCGGTCTGAAGGTCATGACCGTGGCCGAGGCTGCCAAGTGGGGCAACATCGTCATGATCCTCATCAACGACGAGGTTCAGGCTGAGGTCTACAAGCGCGACATCGCTCCCAACCTGGAGGAGGGCGACACCCTGGCCTTTGCTCACGGCTTCAACATCCGCTATCAGCAGATCGTTCCCCCCGCCGGTGTGGACGTGTTCATGGCCGCCCCAAAGGGTCCCGGTCATACCGTCCGCTCCCAGTACGTGGCCGGCAAGGGCGTGCCATGCCTGGTGGCTGTGGAGCAGAACGCCACCGGCAACGCCTATAAGACCGCTCTGGCCTACATCGCCGGTATCGGCGGCGCCCGCGCCGGTGTGCTGGAGACCACCTTCCACGACGAGACCGAGACCGACCTGTTCGGCGAGCAGGCCGTGCTGTGCGGCGGCGTGGTCGACCTGATGCGCTGCGGCTTCGAGGTGCTGGTGGAGGCCGGCTACTCCCCCGAGAACGCCTACTTCGAGTGCATCCACGAGATGAAGCTGATCATCGACCTGGTGAACAAGGGCGGCGTGGCCATGATGAACTACTCCGTGTCCGACACCGCCGAATACGGCGAGTATGTCTCCGGCCCCCGCGTCATCCCCCACGAGGAGACCAAGGCCCGTATGCGCGCGGTCCTGTCCGACATTCAGGACGGCACCTTCGCCGGCAAGTGGATCGCCGAGAACAAGAACGGCCGCACCTTCTTCAACTCCAAGCGTATGCAGCTGGCCAAGCACCAGATGGAGCAGGTGGGCGCCGAGCTGCGCAAGAATATGCTCTGGGGCGACGACGCCGACCCCGATACCGCGTCCAACTAAACCAAACAAAAACTGCCTGTCCCACGGACAGGCAGTTTTTATTTGATCCTCCGTTGCCTTTCATGTAACTTTTTATTGTGCCATCGCCCTTGATGTGCTATACTTTACCCCATCAAACTGAGTTACATAAGGAGTGTTTCTCTATGCGTTCCGACGTCATCAAAAAAGGTATCCCCGCCGCCCCCAACCGCTCTTTGCTCTATGCCCTGGGCTATACCAAGGAGGAGCTGGAGCGTCCCCTCATCGGCGTGGTGTGCTCCTATAACGAAATTGTCCCCGGTCACATGAATCTGGACAAGATCGCCGAGGCGGTCAAGGCGGGCATCCGCGCCGCCGGCGGCACCCCTGTGGAGTTCCCCGCCATCGCCGTGTGCGACGGCATCGCCATGGGTCACGTGGGCATGAAGTATTCTCTGGTCACCCGGGACCTGATCGCCGACTCCACCGAGGCCATGGCCATGGCCCACCAGTTCGACGGTCTGGTGATGATCCCCAACTGCGATAAAAACGTGCCCGGCCTGCTCATGGCCGCCGCCCGGGTGAACGTCCCCACCATCTTTGTCTCCGGCGGCCCCATGCTGGCCGGCCGTCTCAGCGACGGACGGCGTACCTGCCTGTCCCATATGTTCGAGGCCGTGGGTTCCTACTATGTGAACAAGCTGGACGAGGCCGGGGTGGAGGACTACGAAAACAATGCCTGCCCCACCTGCGGCTCCTGCTCCGGCATGTACACCGCCAACTCCATGAACTGCCTGACCGAGGCCATCGGTATGGGTCTGGGCGGCAACGGTACCATCCCCGCCGTCTACTCCGCCCGCCTGCGCCTTGCCAAGCACGCGGGCATGAAGATCATGGAACTGGTAGAAAAGGACATCCGTCCCCGTGACATCATGACCGAGGCCGCTTTCCACAACGCGGAGACCATCGACATGGCTCTGGGCTGTTCCACCAACACCATGCTCCACCTGCCTGCTATCGCTCACGAGTGCGGCATCGAGCTGTCCTTCGACATGGCCAACGAGATTTCCGACAAGACCCCCAATCTGTGTCATCTGGCCCCTGCGGGCGAGACGTACATGGAGGATCTGGACCTGGCCGGCGGCGTGTACGCCGTGATGGCGGAGCTGGCCAAAAAGGGCCTGATCGACACCAGCCTTGTCACCTGCACCGGCAAGACCATCGCCGAAAACCTGCAGGGCGTGGTCAACCGCGACCCGGAGATCATCCGTCCCATTGACGCCCCCTACTCCAAGACCGGCGGCATCGCCGTTTTGAAGGGCAATCTGGCCCCCGACGGCTGCGTGGTCAAGCAGTCCGCCGTGGCGGCTGAGATGATGGAGCACGAGGGCCCTGCCCGGGTGTTTGACTCCGAAGACGAGGCCATCGAGGCCATCTATGCCGGCAAGATCGTGGCCGGTGACGTGGTGGTCATCCGCTACGAGGGCCCCAAGGGCGGTCCCGGCATGCGCGAGATGCTCAACCCCACCTCCGCCATCGCGGGCATGGGTCTGGACAAGGACGTGGCTCTGATCACCGACGGCCGCTTCTCCGGTGCCACCCGCGGCGCCTCCATCGGTCACGTCTCCCCCGAGGCGGCCTCCGGCGGCACTATCGGTTTGGTGGAAGAGGGCGATATTATCGCCATCAACATCCCTGCCCACACCATCGAGCTGAAGGTATCCGATGACGTTCTGGCCCAGCGCCGCGCCAAGTGGGTGTGCCCCGAGCCCAGAATCAAAACCGGTTATCTGGCCCGCTACGCCAAGATGGTCTCCTCCGCCGACAAGGGTGCGATTTTGGAGTAATATTCCTGAAAACATATAAAAAGTCCCGCTGCAATTGAACCGGTCCAGTAAAAACGGACAATGACAAAACACCCCCTAATGTAGGAAAATGAGAGTACTACATTAGGGGGTATTATCATGGGAAAAAGGAGCTATACGCACACGCAAGTATTGCTGCCGGAGATACGAGCAATGGGGGCGGAAGGAAAGACACGGCGCGAAATTGCGGAACATTTTGGCTTTTCGAGCAAAGAAGTGGTGCGCGAATTGCTTAAGCGAGAAAGAAGAAAGGAAGCAAAAATCGCGGCAGGAATTATACCTCGCCCCCAAGGCCGTCCCCGAAAGGATAGCTAAGATCCGCAGCAGCAAGAGAAATGCGATAAGACTTACGGATATCGCCGTATGTGGAAGTGGCTGAAAAAGGCAAAAAACACACAGAAACCCCAAAACAATTCTGCGTATTATGAAGAAATACGAACTGCTATCCGAAATTCGCCGTCGCAAGAAGTGGAGACAGATGGGTCAGCAGCTTCACAAATATGAAAATCTGTTGAACCGAGAGTTTCAGCCCGACAGACCGAATCACAAATGGGGCACGGATATCTCCTATATCCATACCGGTCAAGGTGTTCTTTATCTTTCAGTCATCCGAGATCTATTCGACAACAGCATCGTTGCATATAAGACAGGTACAAGTCAAAGTGTTAACCTTGTACTGGATACTATCCGACTGGCTATGCAGAAGGAAAAGAAAGTCGCTGCGGAGTTGCAGCTCCACAGCGACCAAGGGAGTCAGTACACCTCTCAAGCATACTTTGACCTGACTAAAGAATACGAGATAACCCCGTCTATGTCAAGGCGTGGGAACTGCTATGACAATGCTATGGCAGAAAATTTCTTCTCTATCCTCAAAACGGAGTGCATCTACGGACATCTTCCTGCCACCTTTGCTGAGGCAAGAACACTGATTGATAACTACATTCACTTCTATAACCACCAGCACATCCAGTTAAAAACTGGAGTGGCGCCGCTCACGCTGCGCCACTCCGCTTAAAACTCAATATTTTCCTGCTAGGGATTTTTTGTGCTGTCCGTACAATCTGGGGCTATCCATATCAGGACACCGCGGTTTTTGCATGTTTAATCCGCGTTTCGGTCGATCCACTCGGCACGGAACTTGGAATAGACGATTTTCTGCTCACTGTACAGGCCGGAGTAACCCGACATCATGTAGGACACCCCACAGCACAGAGCAAACAGGGGCAGGGACTGTCCTCCGAACAGCTCATAGGCCAGCAGAATGGAGGAGATGGGGCAGTTGGTCGCACCGCAGAACATGCCAGCCATGCCCAGCGCGCCGCCGAAGGAGGGGGACAGGCCAATCAGTGGGCCGGCCACACAGCCAAAGGTAGCACCGGTAAACAGAACCGGGACGATCTCACCGCCGCGAAAGCCCGCACCCAAAGTGATGGCAGTGAACAGAATTTTCAGCAAAAAAGCCTCCGGGCGTGCCTCGCCCTCCAGTGCCCGTTCGATTACATGGCTTCCCGCACCGTTGTAATCCTGACTGCCAACCAACAGGGTCAGAATCAGGAGCAGTACGCCGCCCAGCAAGGCTTTCAAAACGGACTTTTGGGTGACGCGGTCATACAGGTGCGGAGCCATATGTACTGCCCGGCAGAACAGAACGGCCAATAGGGCGCAGCCGATGCCCAATGTAGCGCTTTGCACGATAGACAGGGAGGACAGGCCGGGAATACCGGAGACGGCATACCGCTCCGGATGTACTCCCAACAGCTTGGCCAGTTCCAGCGCGGTCAGGGAACTGAGCAGACAGGGAACAATGGCCGCATAGTACATCACACCCACACTGACTACCTCCATGGAGAAGATGGCAGCGGTGAGGGGTGTGCCGAACAGGGCGGAAAAGGCGGCGGACATGCCACACATAGTCAGCACGCGTCGGTCCTTTTCATCTAAGCCAAGCAACCGGCCCGCAGTTTCCGCCATGGAACCGCCCAGCTGCAGGGCAGCGCCCTCGCGGCCGGCAGATCCGCCCGCCAGATGGGTCAAAACAGTGGACAGGAAAATGAGCGGAGCGGTGCGCAGGCGCATGGGATGGGCCTGACGTACGGCCACCAGAACCAGATTGGTGCCCCGGTCCCGTTCCATGCCGCACACCCGGTATAACAGGACGATAACCACGCCGGTCACCGGCAACAGCAACAGCAGATGGGGGTGGGCCAGGCGCAGCTGGGTAGCCATATGAATGCCGTAATGGAATGCTACCCCCACAAGGCCGATGAGGATACCAGCACCGCAGGACAGAACCAGCCAACGGGCAAAGTTGGCCAGCTGGTCCGTTCCGGTGCAGACGGATTCTTTCAGTTTATGCATGACAGCCCCTCCTGAGGCGGAAATGGTTTGGTCTTACTCCTCGAAGCAATCGTAGCTTGTCAGAATATGCTTGCCTACCTGATACAGGAATTTTTCCAGTTCGATTTTCAGTGCCTTGTTGGGACGGTACAGTCTGGTATCACCGTGGAACTGGCGCTTGTTCCGGTCCAAAATCTTCTCGCAGCCGAAGGAACAACAGGCCTCAAAGGTGAAATAGCCCTGATAATTGCTGTCAATCAGCGCGTGCATCACCTCGTCCCAGTTCAGCGTTCCGAAGTAGGGCAGACCATGTTCATCCATGGCCTCCCGGTTATCGTGGACGTGGAGCGCGCGCAGCTGCGAACCCAGGGTCACGATGTCATCGTACTGGGGACCATTCATGTTGGCGTGGCCGGTATCCCAGCAGGCGTGGACCATGGGGTGATCAACATAGTCAACAAAATCCTTCAAAATGGCACCGCTGGTGGAGCTGCAGTAATATTTTGGGGGATCGTAGGGCTTTCCGTCCGGCTGGAAGGCCTGAGCGTGCTTGAGGGGGCCGTTTTCCATCAGAATGTTGACACCGGCCTCTTCAAAGTAGGGGGCGAAGGAGTACAGCACGGCGCGGTTGGCTTCCATCCACTGCTCCATAACAAAGGAAAACTCGTCCGAGCGCTGAGCGTGCATGACCATGTTGGGGATGCCCAGCATGCCGCATATTTCGATGCAGCGGATGATATCCCCGCGCACGGTTTTCTCGTCTACATTGGGACCGAACAGGTTCTGCTGGGCCAGAACATGGGACTGGACAAGCTGAACACCCAGCCGGTCGGCGTGATCCTTGATTTTCTGGACGCCACGCTTCCAATCGTCACCAAACAGATCTTCTTCCTTGCCTGTTTTGGGGAAATCCAGATCCACATAGCGGAAACCGGCTTCGGCAACACAGCTTATAGAGTCACAAATACTGCTGCAGTACTTATTAAAATCAGCGGTTGTTGTTGCTAATTTCATGATATTCAAATCCTCCGTCCTTGATTGAGTAGAGTGAAAATCTTTGTGTGGCTACTATATCACCATCGTCGAGACAGGTCAACCTATAAAAATGAGTAAAACACACATATAAAAGCCTGCATTTGATTTTCTGTGTTTTTTATGGTATAGTAACATCAATATCCGTGGGCGGCTGTGCCTGCGGACACAAAAAGGAGGAATCACCGTGCCATCGGACCATTTATGGCAGATCCTGTTTGGTATCAGTCTGGTCATCAACATCGCACTTTTGTATAAGCCCCTGCTGCGCCTGATCCGCAAGGAGGAGGAAGTCTCGGAAGACGAGATCATGGCTCTGGTGGAGGAGGGCGAGGAGTCCGGCGCCATCGAGAGCAGCGAAAAGGAATTGATCGAGAATATTTTTGAATTTAACAACACCACCGCGGAGGATGTAATGGTCCACCGTACGGATATGGTCATGCTCTCCCTGCAGGATACACAGGAGGAAATTGTGGAGACCATCCGCACCTCCGGCCTGTCCCGTTTCCCCGTGTGCAAAGACCGGGCAGACGATGTGGTGGGCATTCTGGCCACCCGGGAATATCTGCTCAACACCGGGCTGGAGCAGCCTAAGCCGCTGGAGCAGCTGCTGCGTCCCGCTTACTTCGTGCCCGAGACGGTGCGGGCGGATGTGCTGTTCCGGGACATGCAGAGCCGCAAGATCCACATGGCACTGGTGGTAGACGAATACGGCGGCATCAGCGGTCTTGTGACCATGGAGGATCTGCTGGAGGAGATCGTGGGAAATATCTACGACGAGTTCGATCCTCAGGACGAGCAGGAGATCATCCGGCTGGAGAACAACCTTTGGAAGGTGGCCGGCTCGGCGGAGTTGGAGGAACTGGCCCGGGCCATGGAGCTGGACCTGCCCGAGGATGAGGAAGACGAGCGGGACTACGACACCGTGGGCGGACTTGTGTTTGCCCAGCTGGACGTCATTCCCGAGGACGGCAGCCACCCGGTGGTGGAGGCTCTCGGCCTGCGTGTGCGGGTGGAGGTGCTGGCCGACCGGCGGGTGGAATGGGCACTAGTAGAAAAACTGGAGCCTGCAGTCGCGGAAGATTAAATACATGGAAACAGGGTCGTTTTTACGACCCTGTTTTTACGCAAAGGAGCAATTTTTGTGATCAAAGCCATCTTTTTTGATGTGGACGGCACGCTGGTTGATCCGGCCACTCACAGGATCCCCCAAAGCACGGTGGACAGCCTGCACGCGCTGCGGGCGAAGGGAATCAAGCTGTTCATAGCCACCGGGCGGCATATGTCCATGATGGATGAGGTGCGTGCTCAATTTGAGTTTGATGGGTACGTCAGCGTCAGCGGTCAGTACTGCCTGTGCGGAGATGCGGTGGTGTACAGCAATCCCATTCCCCGTGCTGGAATGGAGGAAATGGTGTCCGCCATGAGGGAGCATGGCTTCTCCGGTATCTTTCTGGAGGGGGAGACCTGTTGGATCAATCGCTATGATCAGGCGGCAGAGGATTTTTTGGAGGAGTTTCAAGTGAAGCAGCCGACCGTTTGCCCCTTGGAGCGGGCGCTGGAAGGGCGGGTGTATCAGGTCATCACCATGCTCTCTCCTGAACAGGAATGGAAGCTGCTTGACCGGGCAAAACATCTCAGGGGCACCCGCTGGCATCCCGGTTTTGTGGATGCGCTGCCTCCGAACGGTGGGAAGGACGTGGGCATCCGTGCCGTGCTGGACTGGGCCGGAATTGCACCAGAGGAGACCATGGCCTTTGGAGACGGAGAAAATGACCTGACCATGTTTTCCTGCGTGGGAACAAGTGTGGCCATGGGCAACGCCAGTGACACGGTAAAAGGGAAGGCGGACTATGTGACGGCCCGGGTGGATGCAGACGGAGTGGCCGCGGCGTTGAAGCATTTTGGGATTTTGTGAGAAAGAGCGGCCTTGGCCGCTCTTTCTTCTTTGTTTACAAAATAATGTGGATTTTCCGATGCATGGTGTGTACAATATAGGTGGAAGAAATCGCCTGAAACGGAAGGAGGACCAAGGATGAAACTGACCTTTTTCGGTGCGGCCCATGCGGTAACCGGCAGCTGTCATTGTCTGGAAGTGAACGGGAAAAAGATCCTCATTGACTGCGGCCTGCAGCAGGGAAGAGATGAGCACGACGACAACGCGCTGGATTTCGCGCCCAACTATATCGATCATGTCATCGTGACCCACGCCCATATCGACCACTCCGGACGTATCCCCCTGCTGGTGAAGCAGGGATTTCAGGGACAAATTGTTGCCACACGGCTCACTGCACGGCTGATGAACATCATGCTGCGGGACTCTGCCCACATTCAGGAGAGCGACGCCGAGTGGCAAAGCCGCAAGAACCAGCGCGCGGGCAAAGGGGCGGTGGAGCCCCTGTACACCCTTGCCGATGCGGAGCAGGCCCTGCAGCAGCTGTCCGTGTTTGATTACGGGCAGACCTTTGATCTGTGCGACGGGGTCAAGGTGCGCTTTACCGATGCGGGACATCTGCTTGGTTCGGCCAGTGTGGAGCTCTGGGCGACTGAGGCAGGCGTGACCAAGAAGATCGTATTCTCCGGGGACATCGGAAACGTGGATCAGCCTGTCATCCGGGATCCTCAGAGTGTGGAGCAGGCGGACTATGTGATCATGGAGTCTACCTACGGTGACCGCAACCACGAGCCGCCGGAAAGCTACACCGGGGCACTGGCCCAGTTGATCGACGAGACCTTTGCCCGGGGCGGAAACGTGGTCATTCCCTCGTTTGCTGTGGGTCGTACGCAGGAACTGCTGTACTTTATCCGCGAGATTAAGGCCAAAGGACTGGTGAAGAGTGCACCGGACTTCACTGTTTGCGTGGACAGCCCCCTTGCTGCGGAGGCTACAAAGGTCTATGCCGGAAATCTGCACGGCTATCTGGACGAGGAGGCCATCGCACTGGTTCAGAGTGGGGAGGATCTGTTTACCTTCCCGGGCCTGAAGCTGGTGCAGACCAGTGAGGAGTCCAAGCTGCTGAACATGGATAAGACCTCCAAGGTCATCATCTCTGCCTCCGGCATGTGTGATGCCGGTCGCATCCGCCACCACCTGAAGCATAATCTATGGCGTCCGGAGTGCGCTGTGGTCTTCGTGGGCTATCAGGGTGAGGGGACTATGGGCCGCCGCCTGCTGGAAGGGGCCAAGAGCGTGAAGCTCTTTGGAGAGGAAATCTCGGTCAACGCACGCATCGTCAACTTCAAGGGTTTGTCTTCCCACGCCGACCGGGACCACCTGATCGCATGGGCACAGCAGTTTACACCCAAGCCGGAGCACATTTTCGTGGTCCACGGGGACAGCGAAGTGACGGATATTTTTGCCCAGACCCTGCGTGATCTGGGTCTGGAGGCCCATGCGCCGCTGTACGAGGAGGTCTACGATCTGCTCAGCAACACCATGCTGGCCAAGGGTGTGGTTCTGGAGCGCAAAAAGACCACAGGCGGGGCGTCCGCGCCCTCCCCGGCTTACCGCCGTCTGGAGCAGATGGGCAAGCTGGTGGTGGAGGTCATCAGCCGCAGTCGCGGCCGCAGCAACAAGGATCTGGCCAAGCTGGCCGATCAGATCAAGGCCCTGCTGGACAAGTGGGACAGCTGAGTGTAGCCTGTATTAGAGAGAAACGAGGAGATACCCATGAGAATCGACCGCCGGGACTTGAAGTGGCGTGCCCGGGACGCCATGCGCGCCGCCTGCCCCAACGCACTGTTCATGACATTGATGTATCTGCTGTTTACCGCCGGGTTGGAAGGTGTGGTGGGCTGGCTGGCCACCGATCCCCTGAGTAAACTGCTTCAGCTGAGTCAGCAGGGGCTGGCTCTGGACCGGGCCATCCCTCTGGTTTTGACCGGAGTGGGGCGTGTGGGTGTGTTTTTGAACCTGCTCCTGACCATCTTCGGCGTGGTGATGGATTTCGGCTACAAATTTTGGTGTCTGAACACCGCACGGGGGGAGCAGGGGGAAATCGGTGCCCTGTTCACGGGCTTTTCCATGGTGGGCCGCATCCTGTGGCTGCGGGTGCTGATCCTGGTATACGGCTTGCTCTGGTATGTGGCCATTTTCATGCCTGCAGCGCTGGTGCTCATGTTTGGAATGCTGATTCCGCTGGTGGGCCCGGTTGTGTGCGTGGGTGTGTTTGTGTTGGCCGTCGGGGTCTGGATTTCCCGCATCCTGCGCTATACCATGTCCGTCTATTGTCTGGCAGACGATCCAGAGATGGGTGCCTCCTGGGCCCTGCGCCGCAGCCGCTGGATGATGGAGGGACGTGTCCTGAGTTACGTTTTACTGATGCTGTCCTTTATCGGCTGGTACCTGTTGGGCGGACTTATCGTCACGGCGGTGGAGGGGGTGCTGATGCTGACTCTGGGCGGAGCACAGGTGCTGATGGATTCCCAGACCGCCCAAGCCGTCGGAAGCAGCCCGCTTATAAGTATTCTGCCTGCAATCGCCAGTTGGCCGCTGTCTCTGTGGCTGAAGCCCTATGTGACCATGACCGAATGCAACTTCTACGAGCAAATTAAGGGCGGCACGGAACGTGCGTCCGTCTAAAACATCTTGAATTGTCAAGTCAAGCATGATAATACCCCCTAATGTAGTACTCTCATTTTCCTACATTAGGGGGTTTTTGTCATTGTCCGTTTTTACTGGACCTGTTCACAATAGGACGCCGCGGTTTTTATTACATCTTCAGCACAATTCCGATCAATGCGGAAATGCCGATAAACGCGATGGGGTGCAGTTTTTTCAGCTTGGTAAACTTCATGGTCAAAAACACTGTCATAGCCAACAGGAGCGCCTTCGCATTCAGGTAAAAAATCTGCTCCTCCACCTCGCTCACCCGAACGCTCACCTCAAGAAAAATCGTCAGCGCCACACTCAGTCCCGCTGAGGTAACCAGTGCGGTGGAGGCGGGGCGCAGCCCGTAAAACACATCGTTCACCGTTTTGGAATCGCGGAACTTCTGCAAAAAACCGGCGATGATAATGATTACGATGACGGAGGGGGTGATTAGGCCGAGTGTGGCGATCACCGACCCCAAAACCCCCGCTGTTTCAAAGCCCACGTAGGTCGCCATATTCACACCGATGGGGCCGGGGGTGGACTCGGACACGGCGATCATGGTGGTCAGCTGTTCGTTGGTAAACCAACCGGTGACCTCACCCATGGTCTGCAGAAACGGAATGGTGGCAAGACCGCCGCCCACGGCGAACAATCCCACCTTGAAAAATTCAAAAAACAAACGCAGGAGGATCATGCTTCGCCCTCCTTTTTGCAGACGCTCTTCCACCGGGCCAGCCAGCCGGCCACGCCGGCCAGTATCACCAACAGCACCGGGGACAGGTCAAACAAAAACGCCAGACATAGCACCACCAGAAAAATTCCGGTGGTCACCGCATCCTTGACCGAGGACTTGCCCAGTTTGATGGCACTGACGGCAATCATTGCCACCACACAGGCGTTGACGCCGCCAAGTGCGTGCTGCACCACAGGATAGTCTGCAAAGTTAGCTAAAAAGGCAGCGATGACCGTGATGATGACCACCGATGGGAACACCACGCCCAGAGTGGCAAGGATCCCTCCCGCCAGCCCCTTGAACTTGTAGCCGATAAAGGTGGCGGTATTCACCGCGATTACACCGGGGGTGCACTGACCGATGGCAAAGTAGTCGGTCAGTTCCTCGTCCGTGGCCCAGCCCTTCTTTTCCACAACCTCTCGCTGGAGGATGGGCAGCATGGCGTAGCCGCCGCCAAAGGTACAAACACCCACCTTTGCAAAGGTAAGAAACAGATCAAGATAAATATTCAACTCGTCGCTTCCTTATTTCAGTTGCTCCAGTTCATCCATCCACAGGGTTGCCATGGCGTCGCTGGGCATGGACCAGTCCCCTCTGGGCGAGAGGGTCACGCTGCCAACCTTGGGCCCGTCAGGCAGACAGGATCGCTTGAACTGCTGGGCAAAGAATCTGCGGTAAAAGTTCTTCAGCCACTTCAGGATGGTGCCCCGGTCATACTGCCCGCCCAGTGCGTACAGGGCCAGCCGGTACACCTTTTTAGGCGGGAATGCCCAGCGAATGGCATAATAGAGATAAAAATCGTGCAGCTCGTAGGGCCCCACCAGATCCTCGGTCTTCTGACTGATCTTGCCCTCGATGGCGGGCAACAGCTCAGGGGAAACGGGTGTATCCAGAATATCCTCCAGCACGGCGGACAAACGCTGATCCTCGCCAGCCTTGTCTCCGGCTACAAAGGATACCAGATGGCGCACCAGCGTCTTGGGGATGGAGGCGTTCACCCCGTACATGGACATATGGTCCCCGTTATAGGTGGCCCAGCCCAGCGCCAGCTCGGACAGGTCACCGGTGCCCACCACAAGGCCACCGTTCTGATTGGCAATATCCATCAGCACCTGAGTACGTTCCCGGGCCTGACCGTTTTCAAAGGTGACACTGTGATCCTCCATGGACTGACCGATGTCCTTGAAGTGCTGCTTCACTGCTTCGCCGATGTCGATGCGCAGCAGGGTGGCCCCCAGTCGGCCCGCCAGTTCCACGGCATTATCACGGGTCCGGTCGGTCGTACCGAAGCAGGGCATGGTCACGGCAATAATATCGCCCGCGGGACGGCCCAGCATCTTCATGGCAAGGGCTGCCACCAGAATGGCAAGGGTGGAGTCAAGTCCGCCGGACAGGCCCACCACCGCCGTTTTGGCGTGGGTGTGCTCCAGCCGCTTCTTCAGTCCCATGGCCGCAAGACACAAAATTTCGTTACAGCGGTGCTTGCGCTCCTGCTCCTCCTCGGGGACAAAGGGCATGGGATTGATATGGCGGGTCAGCTTGGTGTCGGACAGTTTCATATCAAACTGTCTGTTCCAAACCTCACCTTCGCACACAGGCCCCCGATCCATGCGGCGGCGCTCATAGCTCAGTCGGTCCACATCCACTTCAGACACCGTCAGCCCGGCGGCAAACCGCCGCTCAGCCAGCACGGTGCCGTTTTCCACGATGAGATCGTGGCCGGCAAAGACCAGATCGGTGGTGGATTCTCCCTCTCCGGCCTCAGCGCACACGTAGGCACAGGCCAGTCGGGCAGACTGGGCGCAGAGCATGGCACGGCGGTACTGTGCCTGACCCACCACCTCGCAAATGGCGGACAGGTGGAGCATCACCGTGGCGTTTCCCTGGCCGGTCAGCCAGGTGGACGGTGCCTGTGCTGCCCAGGCATCCTCACCGATCTCCACCCCGATGCTGAGTTGGGGGAGTCCGGCACAGGAAAAGACCGCGCCGTTATTCACCACCCAGGGCTGGCCCAGCAGCGTGCAGACCGACGACTGCCCCTCCGGGGCGGCAAACCATCTGCGCTGGCTTTGGGGAATGTTGGTCTTGGATACAAGACCGATCAGCGCACCCTTGTGGATGACAGCAGCACAGTTATATACCCTGCTGTCCGTCCCTCGCACGGGCAGGCCCAGCACGGTAAGCATATCCAGATTTCTGGTTGCTTCCAAAACCGTGGTCAGTGCCTCCCGGGCCCCGTCCAGCAACGTGTCGTGGAGGAACAGGTCGCCGCAGGTGGCACCGGTCAGACACAGTTCGGGCAGGCACAGTACCCGCACTCCCTGTTTGTCCGCCTCACGCATCATGGTAAAGATCTTCTCGGCATTATAGCGGCAGTCCGCCACCCGAATGGCAGGTGTCCCGGCCGCGACTTTAACAAATCCGTCTTTCATGGCATACGCCTCCATTATTTTCTACGGTAATCATACCCCAAACAGCCCCGGATTGCAACACGAAACACAGCAAAAAGCGGCCTGCTGACGCAGGCCGCTTTGATGTATTGGTTTTAATTCACGCTCACATAGTCCTTGGACACGTAACCTGTTTTGGTTCTTCCCCCGTCGCCGGAGTAATTGATCTTGTACCAGCCATCCGCAGTCTGTTCCAGAACGGTGACCACAGTCCCGTTGGGTGCGGTATCCTGGGCCTCGTAGTTTCTGCCGGGGCCGGAGCGGATCAGCAGACCGGTGCTGGTTCCGGTCACTGTACCCTTAGTGCCGGCGGCAACAGGCGTGGTGGGTGTGGTGGGATTATTTCCGGTGGATGTACCGGTTCCGGTACTGCCGCCCTTGCAGCGCACAAGACAGGCTGCCTTCAGTTCTCCCACCTGGGCCATTACAGTAACGGTCACCTGAGCGGAACCCTTATTCACATTGGTCACGGTGCCGTCCTGAGCCACAGCAAGGATCTCCTCGTTGCTGCTGGACCAGACAACCGTTTCGGTACAATCAGCAGGAGTCAGGGTGGCCTTGATCTTAAGCACCTCGTTGGCCTTCAGTGTAACGTCCTTTGTGCTCAGGGTAATGCCGGTGGCGGTGACGATGGGGGTAACAATGGGAGAGTCGCCGGAAATGTCAGGAATGACAGGAGCGCTGATATCCCCGGAGGTGCTCACGCCCGGTTCGGACGTGCTGACATTGGGTGCAGAGCTGCTCCCATCAGACTGTGACACGCTGACAGAGGACTGTTCCGAGCCTCCTGCAGGTGTTCCCCTGCCAAACAGGGGGCTGAGCACGGTAAAGACAATGTACACCGCGGCAACGATCAGAATGATGGACAGTGCCAGACCGATGATCTGCACCGGCTGCATCCCGCCGCCGTAGCCACCGCCCCGCTTGTTGGTAGCGACACGCTTGCCGCCTCTGGAGGGAGCCCGGCTGCTGCCGTAGCTCGCCCGGTCATCGCAGAAGGGGCAGTGCCTGTAAGTGACAGAATAATCCTCGCCACAGTATTCGCAGCGGATCACGTCGCTGCGGCGATTTTCCTGCTTGGTCTCCATGAATACAGCCCTCCGTCCGTGTAAGAGATACCACATCTCGTATATTCTTTTTTATTCTACCGCTCTTTTGCAGTCTCGTCAACTGTCGACACCGAAAATTCGCCTTTCCTCCTCCTTTTCCCATAAGGTCCGGCGGTGCTTTTTCCTTGACCGAACCGTTCCTTTTTCGTATAATAATTTCAGAAAGAATGGGGCTGTACCCCTGTTGAGGAGGACTTTGTTATGCTGATCAATTTTGACGAGATCAAAGACACCGTTCTTGAGAACTTCAAGGGCGGTCAGGGCACCTTTATCCCCAAAATTTTTGACGACGGCAAGTGCAAGATCATGCGCGGCCGACTGGCTCCCCACAGCCATCTGGGCCTGCACGTGCACGAGGGCAACAGCGAGATGATCTACGTCCTGTCCGGTACCGGCAAGATCCTTTACGAAGGAGAATACCTGCCCCTGAAGCCCGGCGACTGCCACTACTGCCCCATGGGTCACGGCCACAGCCTCATCAACGACACCGATGAGGAGCTGGTGGTGCTGGCCATCGTCCCCGACCACGGCGTCGCAAACGGCTGATTCAATGAGAATCGGATTTTACACACTGGGCTGTAAGGTCAATCAATACGAAACGCAGGCGCTGGAACAGCTGTTTGTCCAACGTGGGCATACCCCGGTGAAGTTTGAGGACGAGGCGGACGTGTACATCATCAACACCTGCACCGTCACTGCCGTCAGCGACAAAAAATCCCGGCAGATCATCCGCCGGGCCAGAAAGACCGCCCCCGATGCCGTCATCGCCGTGTGCGGCTGTTATCCCCAGACCCATCCGGAGGATATGGATGCCCTGGGTGTGGACCTTGTTTCCGGCACCGGTGACCGGCTTGGCTTTGTGGAACTGACCGAGCAGACCTTCCGGGAGCGAAAGCCCATCAACGCACTGGACGATGCCATGAAGCGGCTGGACTTCGAGGTTCTACCCGCCGGTGGGCTGGAAGGCCGCACCCGGGCCATGCTGAAGGTGGAGGACGGCTGTGTCAACTTCTGTTCCTACTGCATCATCCCCTACGCCCGGGGCCGCATCCGCTCCCTGCCACTGAACGAGGCAGTGGAGCAAACCAAAGCGTTGGTACAACAGGGTTATCGGGAGATCGTGCTCACGGGCATTGAGATTTCCTCCTGGGGACAGGATCTGCGTGACGGCAGTTCCCTCATCGACCTTGTTGAGGCTGTGTGCGCCGCCGCTCCGGACTGCCGCATCCGTCTGGGCTCTCTGGAGCCGCGAACCATCACGGATGAATTCTGTCTGCGCGCGGCCAAGCTGTCCAATCTGTGTCCCCACTTCCACCTGTCCATGCAGTCGGGCTGTGACAGCGTACTTGCCCGCATGAACCGCAAGTATAACACCGCCCGCTATTTCCAGTCTGTGACCCTTCTGCGCCGCCATTTTGACCGTCCCGCCATCACCACCGATCTGATCGTGGGCTTCCCCGGGGAGACGGAGGAGGAATTCGGGCAGACACTGGACTTCATCCGCAAATGTGCTTTTGCCGCCATGCATGTATTCCCCTATTCCAAGCGTCCCGGCACCCCGGCGGCCAAAATGCCCGGTCAGATGCTCAACGCAGAAAAAGAGGAACGCGCCCGCCGTGCCGCGGAGATCGCCGCTCAGATGGAGCAGGACTATCTGGCTCAATTTATGGGTCAGCCCCTCCCCGTCCTCTTCGAAGAGGAAAAGGACGGATTCTGGCATGGCCACACCCCCAACTATATCCCCGTGGCCGTCAAGGGCGAAAACCTACACAATCAGGTACGGGACGTCCTGCCGGAGCAGGTGCGCAACGGGGTTCTCTTTGGCACACTTCTGTAACCATACAAAAACCGCCTTGCCACTCGGCAAGGCGGTTTGTTTCTTATTTGCTCTTATGCGGCAGGGACAGCTCGCTGAACAGGGTAGCCCCCAATACAAGCACCGCGCCGATCACTCCGGAGGCGGTCAGTCCCTCCCGCAGGAATACGGCGGACAGGATGATGGCGGACACCGGGTCTATATAGCTCAGCAGAGCGGAGGTCTGGGCGGGCAGTTCCTTGATGCCACCGAAATACAGGGCGTAGGCAAAACCCGTATGCACAATACCCATTACCAGCAACAGCGGGATGACAGGACCGGACCAGTCCATGGCTGTTCCCCATTCGGTCACCACTACATAGGGCAACAGGGCCAGCGCCGCCGCACCCAGCTGAACGATGGTGCGATCAAAGGCCGGTACCCCGGTCAGCATTTTGTTCATGAGCACCACCGAGGCATAGAGCACCGCCGCACCTACACCAAAGAGAACACCCCAAAATTCACCGGAACCAGAAAACCCTGTTTCAGCCACACCGGACACAAATACCATGCCCGCAAGTGCAACCGCTACGCAGATCCCC
Organism: Oscillospiraceae bacterium; assembly: GCA_015068065.1. Lineage (GTDB taxonomy): Bacteria > Bacillota > Clostridia > Oscillospirales > Oscillospiraceae > Lawsonibacter. The sequence goes on from SVLE01000021.1 coordinate 24,859, forward strand.
TTGCGCAGGGTGAGTTTTTCCCGAAACAGAACGGGGGAAGCCAGAATGACGAAGGCCGGAGCCAGATAGTAACACAGGGTGGCCGTGGCTACGGTGGTGTAGCGGTAAGCCTCAAACAGCAAAATCCAGTTAAAGCCGATAAACGCCCCCGACAGGATCAGCAAACCCAGGCTTTTGCGCACGCCCGCCCAATCAACAGGCGTTTTGCGCAGGCGGCTGAACACCAACAGGAACAACGTACCCACCATCCCGCGCACCAGTGCAATAACACTGGACGGCATAGGTACATGACGGACAAAAATGCCGATTGTACCGAAGATCAGCATGGAAACAATAATGGCCAGCCGGGCCGTGTTGACTGCGGTTCGGTTCATAAGTGCACCTCTGTTTTGAACAAGTACCCACATTATAGCAAGATTTCGCCTCAATGCAAGCCCATGCGGCAAAATAGGCCATGCCCCCTTGCGTTTTGATACAGGGAATGATAAAATATTATGCTGAAAATAACAGCAAGGAGAGTTGCTTTTATGAAATTAGGTATCGTGGGTCTGCCCAACGTGGGCAAGAGTACCCTGTTCAACGCCATCACCAACGCCGGTGCGGAAAGCGCCAACTACCCCTTCTGCACCATTGACCCCAACGTGGGCATGGTGGCGGTGCCCGACTACCGTCTGGACAAGCTGTCCGAGATGTACAACCCCAAAAAGACCACTCCCGCGGTCATTGAGTTCGTGGACATCGCCGGCCTTGTAAAGGGCGCCTCCCGTGGCGAGGGTCTGGGCAACAAGTTTTTGGGCAACATCCGTATGACTGACGCCATCGTCCATGTGGTGCGCTGTTTTGATGACGAAAACGTCATCCATGTGGAGGGTTCCACCGACCCCATCCGCGACATCGACACCATCGATTTGGAGCTGGTCATGGCCGATATGGAAATGGTGGAACGCCGCATCGACAAGGCCAAAAAGGCCGCCAAGGGCGACAAGAAGTTCCTGCAGGAGGCCGCCGACTTCGAGGGTCTGCTGGCTTGGCTCAATGATGGCAACTCCGCCCGCACTTACGAGGAAGTGGACATCGCCGCAGAATACCCCGACTGTGAGCTTCTCTCCCTGAAGCCCGTGATCTATGCCGCCAATCTGGACGAGGACGGTTTTTCCGATCCTCAGGCCGTCCCCTACTA
>SVLE01000062.1 GCA_015068065.1 Oscillospiraceae bacterium
CATACCATAGGTCAGAATATCCGCCTGGGCGTCAAAGAGGATGGAGCGGCGCACCTTGTCCTCCCAGTAGTCGTAGTGGGCAAAGCGACGCAGGGATGCCTCCAGACCACCAATCACGATGGGGATATCTCCAAAAACCTCTCGGATGCGGTTGGAATAAACCACCGTGGCGTGGTCGGGGCGCAGGCCCGGCTTTCTGCCCGGAGAGTAGGCGTCATCGTGGCGGCGCTTTTTGGCCGCGGTGTAGTGGGCCACCATGGAGTCAATATTGCCCGCAGAAATCATCACCGCCAGTCTGGGCCGGCCCAGAGCAGTGAACGCCTTGGGGTCTTTCCAGTCCGGCTGGGGCATGATGGCCACCCGGTATCCCTCCGCCTCCAGCACTCTTGCGATGATGGTGGTGCCAAAGGAGGGGTGATCCACATAGGCATCGCCGGTGATAACCAGAAAGTCGTAATCGTCCCATCCCCGGCGGCGCATATCTTCAATTGTCACAGGGAGAAACAACTCGCGGTCAAAAGCCATAAAATCACCACATTTCAAGCAAAAGATAAGAGATATGCCCCTCATATCTCCTATCTTTATCTCATATCTTACTTGTCGTATCCGATGTACTTTTCCAAAATATCCAGTGGCACCCGGCTGCCCTGCTCCTCCCCAATCTTTACAAAGCCGTGTTTGCGGTAGAAGTGCTGAGCATGCTCGTTATAGGGTGCACAGCGCAGCCGCAGCTTGTCCCGCCCCATAGGCCGGAAGAACGACACCGCCTGACCAATGAGCTGGATGCCCAGATGCTGGTCCCTGCGCTGATAATCGATGTAGCAGAACGGGATATAGCCCGCGTCATCCTCGCGGTAGCGCACCGCGTCCATCTGTACGATGCCCACCCATTCGTCCCGGTCAAAGGCCATGGACACTGCCCACGGGGAGTGAGTCAGATGCTCCTCAGCATCCTGCAAAAAGCCATGAGGCTCAAATGCAGGGCCATTCACATGGGTATTGTGCCAGGCGTCACTGCGGGCGGCAATGTACAGGTCCCGCTCCTTCACCCAGTTGATAGGGCGGTACCACAGGTTAATATCACGCTCCGACTCCAAGCCCTTCCACCAGTTCTGATGGGCCAGAGTGGAGGTTTCCTCATTCAGGTGGGAGTTGTCCCCCTCGCAGTGCAGTTCAAACTTTTCTCCGTCAAAGGTAAAGCGGGACACAGAGGTATTGTCTGTGTGGGGAGACTCGTGCCAGCGTTCCGGGGGTAGTTCCTTGACGATGGCGGTAAACTGCTGAATAGCCGTTCCGTGGCTTACCACGGCCACCGTCTGATCAGGGTGAGCCGCGGCGATGCGGCGCATGGCCCGCTCCACCCGTTCGCCCAGTTCCACGCGGTTCTCACCGCCGGGTGCTTTCCAATCCGGCACAAGGCGGTTGAACTGACCCAATTCCTCCCCGGCAAAGTGGCCCTGATAGCCCCAGGTGGTATCCTCCCACTCTCCCATGCTGATCTCACGCAGGTCGGGGTCGGTATGTACTTCCAGCCCTCTGGGCTTGCTGATGGCCCCGGCGGTGGTCACGGTTCGATACCGATCACTGGCATAGACCGCGTCAACATGGATGTCCGCAAAGCGCTGTTCCAGGGCGGCAATCTGGCTGTATCCGTTGTCGGTGACCAGTGAATTGTAATGTCCGTGGATGCGGCGGTAGAGGTTGCCCTCCGCCTCCGCATGGCGGATCAGGTAAATCGTTGTCATTCAAATCTTCCTTTGCACAGGAATGTGGTTTACCAAGGCTGTACCCCACCCGTCAGCTCGCCGACGGACGCAAGTCCCTGCCGGTCTGCGATGGCGGCAAGGCCGTCCCGGACGTTGATGGCGGCATAGGGGTCGGCAAACAGGCTGGTACCCACGGCCACGGCGGTGGCGCCGGCCAGCATCAGCTGAGCAGCATCCTCCCCCTTGGCCACGCCACCCATACCCAGAATGGGGATGCTGACCGCATTGGCCACCTCCCACACCATGCGCACAGCAACGGGCAGGACCGCAGGGCCGGACATACCGCCGGTGTTCATTTTCAGCACCGGACGGCGGGTATTCACGTCAATGCGCATGCCCCGGATGGTGTTAATGAGGGACACAGCATCCGCACCGGCCCCCTCCACCGCCTTGGCGATTTCGGTGATGTCGGTGACGTTGGGGGACAGCTTGACCATAACAGGGACATTTCCCGCGTGCTTCTTGGCCATCTCGGTGACTTCGGCGGCCAGATCGGGGCGAGTGCCGTAAGCAAGGCCGCCCGCCTTCACATTGGGGCAGGAAATATTGACTTCAATCATGTCCACACCGGCCTCGGCCAGCTTGTCGCACATGATGCCGTACTCCTCCGGGGTATTGCCGGAGATATTGGCGATCACTTTGGTATCAAACTGCCGCAGGAAGGGCAGTTCCTCCTTCACAAAGGCGTCCACACCGGGGTTCTGCAGCCCCACAGAGTTGAGGATGCCCATGGGCGTCTCGGCAATGCGGGGGGCCGGATTGCCCTCCCGAGGCAGAAGGGTCAGGCCCTTGGCGCAGATGCCGCCCAGTTCTCCCAGATCAAAAAACTCGTTGTATTCCCGGCCAAAGCCAAAGGTACCGGAGGCCACCACGATAGGGTTTTTCATGGTCATGCCCGCCAGATTCACTTTCATATCAGGCATTCCAGTCCACCTCCTTGGCATCGAACACAGGGCCGTTCTTGCAAACGTGCTTACGGCTGCCGTCCGCCATGTCGCAGGCGCACACAAGGCACGCGCCGATGCCGCAGCCCATGCGCTCCTCCATGGACACAAGGCAGGTCACGCCAAATTCACCGGCCACTTTCGCCACATTGCGCAGCATGGGCTTGGGGCCGCAGGCCAGAATGTAGTCATAGTCCTTGTCCTGCTCCAGCTCCTGACGCACCAGCGCGTCCACAAAGCCGTGGTGGCCCACGGAGCCGTCGTCGGTGGCGATGATCACCTTGTCACAGCACACGTCAAAGCGGTCGGTGAGGATGATCTTATCCTGAGAGCGACCACCCAGAATGGCGGTAGAACGGTCGAAGTAAGAGGCGCAGCCCAGCATGGGCGGGATGCCAATACCGCCGCCCACCAGCAGGCAGCGCTTGTCCTGCTCAAGCTGGAAGCCGTTTCCGGCCAGGCCAAGCACATCCAGTTCCTCGCCCACTTCACGTTCGGCAAGCCACCCCGTGCCCTCGCCCCGCACCTCAAAGACAATGCTCACAAGGTCGGAGGGCTCATCCTGACTGCACAGGCACACGGAGATGGGGCGGCGCAGCAGCTGCGCGTCGCCGCACTTGATATGGACAAACTGGCCGGGGCCCTTAAAGGAGGTGCGGACCATGTCCCCTGCCTCCAAATTCATATAGACCGCGTCGCCCATCCGGGTCTTTTCCACGATCTTACACTTGCGTTCTACTTTCATGGGTATCACAACCTTTGTTGATACATTTTACATGGGCGGACTTTCCCCGCCCCACTGTTTTATTCCAGATGCTGTTTCGACAGTTTAGACAGAATTTCAGGATCAAAAAACTTCAGCTGTCCGCAGCACTCGCAGCGGTAGATGGCCATGGTCATGGATCCGGCCTCCAAGTGGTTCAAGCCACCCCCAAAGAGGGTGTACTCACCCAACTGAAACTGCCGTTCTTCCAGCAGGGTCATGGGCATATCACAACAGCAGGCGTTGCTTTCCAGCAAGGCACGTTTCTTTGCGATCATTTCCTGCTCATCCTGCCTTTTGATCTGCGCTTCTTCCCACTTTCCACGGGCCGCGGCAACCCCCGCCCGGACAGTCTCATAGTCCTCCAGTGAAGAGGACCGCAGCATCTTCTCCCAGAGGACGAACTTTTCCTCCAGATTGCATTTTTCATACACACGCTTACACTCACCGCACAGGCTCTGTTTGGTGCCGTGCAGGTCAATGACGTATTTGCCCATCAGGAACAGGTCCCGCTCGCACAGGATACAGGTCCGTCTTGCCATAAAAACCTCCTTTGGGAGTTTACACGATAGTCACGAACTGCTTGATGTCGTCCCGCATGGCGATAGCGGCGTTGCGGGCCGCCTCCTTAAAGTCATGGCCGTCCCCGCCCGTCTTCTTCCACGCGCACATAATACCCCGGGAGGAGTTGACGATGGCGCCGTGGCCGTACTTGTCAAAGGCGTACTGCACGTCCTCGGCAGTGCCGCCCTGAGCGCCGTAGCCGGGCACGAGGAAGAAGGTGTGCTCCAGACGCTTGCGCAGGGCGCGGATGTC
>SVLE01000022.1 GCA_015068065.1 Oscillospiraceae bacterium
TTAGGATATCACTTGCCTTTGACTGGAGAGCGGTACGGAGAGATGTCCGAGCGGTTTAAGGAGCCGGTCTTGAAAACCGGTGACTCGCAAGAGCCGTGGGTTCGAATCCCACTCTCTCCGCCATTTTAATATTTTCATGTTCTTTGACCTGCAGAAGTACCCAAGAGGCCAAAGGGGCTCCCCTGCTAAGGGAGTAGGCGGGTTAAACCGTGCGAGGGTTCGAATCCCTCCTTCTGCGCCAAAAAAGAGCCAGATTTCCTTTGAAATCTGGCTCTTTTGTTTGTTTAGGAAAAAGGAAGGGCGTGTTTCCTGTGGAAAAAAGGCGAATCGGTTGGGTAGATGCGGCGAAGGGAATGGCAATATTCCTGGTCGTGCTCGGACACAATCCTCTGCCTGGTATTGCAATCAAGTTAATTTATGCACTGAATGTTCCGATTTTTTTCATGATGTCCGGCTACACCTTTAATAGCGCAAAATATCCATCTTTATTTTCCTTGATTAAGCGCCTGTTTTTTAGCGTGCTTGTGCCGTATGTTATTATGAATCTGCTCGCTTTTCCCATCTACTATCTTGCCAGAGGACAAGCCGTTGATTTGGAACTCTTTTTGGACGTCCTGGGTGGAATGGCCTATGGTGTAGGAACCATGCAGTCCCTGCGAGTCAATATCCCCCTGTGGTTTTTGCCGTGCATTTTTGTAGTGCAATGCCTGTGGTATTTGATCGACAGATATGGCGGGCGAATAAAAGTGTTGCTTGTTTTATCTGCCTCCCTGATCGGATATTTCATGCCTGTGTTCGTGCCTGTGCGTTTGCCATGGGGGGCTGATGTTGCACTTACAGGTGTAGTCTTTTTCGCACTGGGCGGTTTGCTCAGACAGAGAACGATAACTGAGAGTATGTCAAAAAGCAGACTGATTATAGCATTTTTGCTGTTGCTCGGACTCAATCTGGTTTTTAATCTTATGAACAAGGCCGCTGCACCTAATGTTGACCTGAATATTTTGCGTTTTGGCAACTACATATTGTTTTATCTCTGCGCACTGTGCGGTTGCGGGGCTATTATTGCTTTTGCTCACATTGTACAAAGAAGCTGGCTGCTGGGTTGTATAGGACGAAATACCCTTTGGATTCTGGGTCTGCATTCTATTTTTATTCAGATATTTGAGGTTGTGCTGAAGGTGAATATCATCAGCATCCGCGCGTTTAACAGCCTGTTTTTAACAGTGTTGGAGATTGTCTGTGTGCTATTACTGAAGTTGGTGTATGACGGGATACGCACGGTGATGGCTCGCACAAGGGCTTTGCGTGAGTCTGACGGGAAAACCATGTCACGCGTGTAAAACGAAGTTCTTACGTCTACACCATCTGCCGCAAAGTCCGCAGCAGCTGTGCTGCAAGGAAGGATGACGCGCGATGCGCAGCGGCATTGTCCCTCCTTCTGCGCAACAATAACGGCACCGACCGAATGGTCGGTGCCGTTATTGTTATCAGAGGATTTATACGTTACATACTTTTACGGATCTGGCTCAGCGCGTTCTTTTCCAGCCGCGATACCTGCGCTTGTGAGATGCCGATTTCTCCGGATACTTCCATCTGTGTTTTTCCCTGATAAAAACGCAGATTCAGGATCAGACGCTCTCGGTCGGTCAGACGGCTCATGGCGTCCTTCAACGCGATCTGCTCCAGCCAACGCTCGTCCGTGTTCTTGCTGTCCTTGACCTGATCCATGACGCAGAGGGCATCGCCACTGTCAGAATAGACCGGCTCATACAGGGAAATAGGGTCGGTGATGGCGTCCAGAGCGAAGACAATGTCCTCGCGTTTCAGTTCAAGCATTTCCGCAATCTGTTCAATAGTAGGTTCGCGCTGGTGTTTGGCCATATAGGCCTCTTTTGCTTGTAAGACTTTGTAAGCGGTGTCCCGCATGGAACGGGATACCCGCAGAGCGCTGTTGTCTCGCAAATAGCGGCGGATCTCACCTACGATCATCGGTACACCATAGGTGGAAAAACGCACGTCAAGGTCTGTGTTAAAGTTATCAATGGCCTTGATCAGCCCAATGCAGCCTACCTGAAACAGGTCATCAACATTCTCACCGCGATTTGAAAACTTCTGGATTACGGACAGAACAAGACGAAGATTGCCGGCGATCAACTGCTCACGGGCCTGTTTGTCGCCCTGTTTGCTGCGCAGGAGGAGCGCCTGTATTTCATCGTTTTTCAGCACTTTCAGTCTGGCAGTGTTGACGCCGCAGATCTCTACTTTATTTTGCACCCACGAACCCTCCTACTGTTGTACTACGGTCAGTATCTCCCGGCAGAGGGCTTTCATGCGGCAAGGGACAGGGTGAAATTTTTAATTGTCAGACGGCTTTCGATGGATTTTTGACCTTTTTCCCTGAGGGGTATATTTTGCCTGTCTGCGGAATAGATTGATTACATGCCAATATGGGGAGGTCGCATATGGATACACGAATGGGGCAGTTGCGGCTGAAAGAGGTCATCAGCATTGGTGACGGCAGCCGATTCGGATATGTGGGAGATCTTGGCTTGGATTTGGAAAGCGGACAGGTAAAAACGTTGATCATTCCGGGACGATTGCGGCTATTTGGGCTGTTGGGCAGGGAAGAGGACCTTGTGATTTCCTGGGACTGCGTGAAGCGGTTCGGGGAGGATACCATCCTTGTGGACGGGATCCCTGACCGAATGCCGGACCCGGGTAGGCGGCGCAGGACATAAAATAGGATTTTTTTGCAAAAAGTGCTTGCAATTTCATGTTTCCTGTGGTATCATACCTCAGTCTGAATAAAGGGTGGTCCTCTGCGGCACGAAAGGCCGGTATGAACGCCTATAAAAAACAGGAGGAAGATATCATGGATCTTTTGAAAGCGTTTTCTGCCAAGCAGCTGAAGGCTGAGCCCCCCGTTGCCGAGGTGGGCGATACCGTCCGCGTGCACATCAAGGTCAAGGAAGGCAGCCGTGAGCGTATCCAGGTGTTCGAGGGCACCGTGATCGCCAAGAAGCACGGCGGCATTGAGGAGACCATCACCGTCCGCCGCGTTTCCTACGGCGTTGGCGTTGAGAAAGTGTTCCCCATCCACGCTCCTTCTCTGGAGAAGATCGAGCTGGTTCGTCACGGCAAGGTGCGCCGCGCCAAGCTGTACTACCTGCGTTCCCGCGTGGGTAAGGCTGCCAAGCTGCAGGAGAAGCTGTAAAGCAACGAAAATATCCGCTCCGTTTGGAGCGGATATTTTTTTGTGCTCTGACGTGCGTGTCGGTTGAAAAAAAGACATGTATTTGTTACAATAATATGAAACAAATCTTTGGAGGGATTTTTGTGAAGATGGAGGGACTCAAATTCACATTTCTTGGCGACAGCATTACGGATGGGTATGGTGTCTCTGTCCCTGAGAAGGTATATCATCAACTGATCAAGGAACATTACGGCCTGGCTGAGGCATATAATTACGGAGTTAGCGGCACACGTATTGCCCGCCAAACCAACCTCACAACGGAAAGACCGAAAAATGATCTGGACTTTCAACTGCGCGAGCAGGTCATGTGCCGGAGTGTGGATGCGGTCGTCGTGTTCGGTGGTACAAATGACTACGGCCACGGTGATTCGACCTTTGGAAATGTCAACAGCGATGACGAGGATATTTATACCTTCTGTGGTGCAGTCAACCAGTTGATCAGCGCGCTGAAACGGGATTATCCCAAGGCGGAGCTTGTGTTTATGACCCCGCTGCACCGCAAAGGGGAAGAGAAGCCCCGCCGAGCGGGCGGTGAGCCTCTTGCAGATTATGCCAAAGCATTGCTTACCATCTGCACCAGACGCGGTGTTAAGGTAATTGATCTGTTTGGAATGAACCCTCTCAATCCTGAAGATCCTGCCGTGATTCCAGATGGTCTGCACCCCAACGATGCCGGTCACGAGGTGTTGGCCCGGACGGTGGGAGAGGCCCTGTTGGCCCTGTAAATTCATTAGGGAGGGATAACAATGTATATCCAGTGGTATCCCGGCCACATGACCAAGACCCGTCGTCAGATCGAAGCAGATTTGAAGCTGGTGGACATGGTGGTGGAGATCATTGATGCGCGCATACCCATCTCCAGCCGCAATCCGGATATCGATCAGATCGTAGGGGAGAAGCCCCGATTGATCGTTCTGAACCGCGCTGATCAGGCTGATCCGGACATGAATCGGCTCTGGACGGAATATTTTAAAGGAAAAGGTCACACGGTCCTTGAGACAGACGCCAAGACGGGCGCCGGTGTAAGCCGCTTTTCTCAAACTATCCAGACGGCACTGAAGGACACCATAGCCCGCTGGCGGGAAAAGGGGCAGGTGGGCCGTCCGGTGCGGGCTATGGTGGTTGGAGTGCCCAATGTAGGCAAGTCCACCTTTATCAACAAAGTGGCCAAGCGAAAATCGGCCAAGGCGGGAGACAGACCCGGTGTTACCCGGGGCAAGCAGTGGGTCAATGTGGACCCCACCCTGGATCTACTGGACACTCCCGGTATCCTCTGGCCCAAGTTTGAGGACGAACGCACCGGGCTGCACCTGGCCTTTACCGGCGCGGTCAAGGATGATATTATGGACGTGGAGACACTTGGATGCCATCTGATGGCCTTTATGGGAAAACGGTATCCCCAGGCGCTTCTGGACGGCTACAAGCTGCCATCGCTGCCGGAACGGGAAGAGGAGGAGAACGACGTAGCTTACGGCTATCGACTTCTGCAGGCCGGTGCACAGCGACGCGGTATGCGCATCTCGGGCGGTGAATTTGATACTGAGCGCATGGCCCGTGTTTTGCTGGATGAGTACCGCGGCGGAAAGTTAGGTCGCTTTACACTTGAGTCTCCGGAAGAAATGGAGGGAAAAGACCGTGCCTGAGGTGGATCTGTGGGAGTTTGAACGGGAGTGTGCCAACCGAGGAATAAAAGCGGTGTGCGGCTGTGACGAGGCTGGGGCCGGACCTCTTGCCGGACCCGTGTACGCCGCTGCGGTCATTCTGCCTCTTGGGGTGGACATTCCCGGGCTGAATGACTCCAAGAAGCTGACGGAGAAGAAGCGGGAACAGCTGTTTCCCATCATTCAGCAGACGGCTCTTGCCTGGGCGGTAGCCCGGGTGGAGGCAGAGGAGATCGACACCACTGATATTCTCAGTGCCCGCATGAAGGCCATGCAGATGGCTATCGATGCACTGAAAGTTCCCGCTGATTTCGCCCTTGTGGACGGAAATCGTGACAGGGGAAAGAGTGCCGCTATTAGCACGCCTCACGAATTGATTGTCAAAGGAGACAGCCGTTCCGCCAGCATCGCCGCAGCCTCTGTTCTAGCCAAGGTCAGCCGTGACCGATGGATGGAGGAAGTGGCCGGACAATATCCCCAGTACCAGTTTGAGCAGCATAAGGGATACGGTACCAAGCTGCACTATGAACTGCTGCGGCAGTATGGGCCTAGTCCCATCCACCGCCGCACCTTTTTGAAAAACCTGTGAGCGGGGGAGAACGCAGACTGCTGGGACGCTGGGGTGAGGCACTGGCAGCGGAAGAACTGCGACGCAGGGGCTACCGTGTGGTGGCTGCCGGATGGCAGTGCCGCTTTGGAGAGATAGACCTGATCGCAGAAGATAGAAAGTATATTACATTTACAGAGGTGAAGTTGCGCAAGGATGATCGGATCGCTCAGGCACGCGAATTCGTGGATCGCCGCAAGCAGGAACGGATCCGTACCTCAGCCCAGTTGTATCTGGCTGAACATCCAACAGCACTTCAGCCGCGATTTGATGTAATGGAGATTTATGCTCCTCAGGGAATGGCAACGCAAAGGCCTAAAATCATTTTTCTGGAAAATGCTTTTGAATAAAAGAAACTCAATCGCCCGGGATGTGTTTTTCGCACAAGGAACTTGACCAATGAGCAGATTACTGCCATAATAAATTGTCAAGGTGTGGTGGCACTGGGAGGTAACTGGTGTATGCGGTACGGAGAACTGCTGCGCCGCAATTACTCCCAAATTTTGATAGAAAACTTGTTTTATAATAATATGATGAGGATCGTGAGAGAAGTATGCAGTACATAAGCACAAGAAATAAAGAGGTCGGCCATACCGCCGCACAGGCAATTGCATGTGGCCTTGCCCGGGACGGCGGTTTGCTTACCCCGGCCTATATTCCCCATCTGCCTAAAAACGCGCTGGCGGATCTGTGTGGGATGTCTTATCAGCAGCGGGCGGTTTACATTATGAGCCTGTTTCTGGAGGACTTTTCTGCGGGCGAGCTTGCGGGTTTTGCGGCAAAGGCTTATGGACCGGATAAGTTTGACACGGCGGCGGTTGCACCGGTCCATACGCTGGAGGACGGTCTGCACTGCCTGGAGCTGTGGCACGGTCCCACCTGTGCGTTTAAGGATATGGCCCTGCAGATGCTGCCCCACCTGCTGACCGCGTCCCTGAAAAAAACGCAGGAGAACAAGACAGTGTGCATTCTGGTTGCCACCTCCGGCGATACCGGAAAGGGCGCACTGGAAGGCTTCCGGGACGTGGAGAATACCCGGATCCTGGTGTTCTATCCCAAGGACGGCGTTTCCGCCATCCAGGAGCTTCAGATGAACACCCAGGAAGGAAACAATGTGGGTGTTTGCTCCGTCTACGGCAACTTCGACGATGCACAGACCGGGGTGAAGCGGCTGTTCTCGGACGAGCAGCTGCGTGAGGAACTGGCTGAACGAGGCTATTTCCTGTCCTCCGCCAACTCTATCAACTGGGGCCGTGTGCTGCCGCAGATCGTTTACTATGTCTCTGCTTACTGCGACATGGTGCGGGACGGCAAGCTGGAGATGGGCGACACGCTCAATATCTGCGTGCCCACCGGTAACTTTGGTAACATTCTGGCCGCCTATTACGCAAAGGAAATGGGGGTGCCCATTGGTAAGCTGATTTGTGCTTCTAACAGCAACAATGTGCTTACTGATTTCCTGACCACCGGCGTATATGACCGGAATCGTACATTCTACAACACCATGTCTCCCTCCATGGATATCCTGATTTCCAGCAATCTGGAGCGTCTGCTTTTTGCGGTGACTCAGAGCGACAAAGAGGTTGGCGGCTACATGGAGCAACTGGCTGCAGATGGACGCTATCAGGTCAGCGAAACGGTTAAAAATGCCATCAACAGACACTTTGCTGCCGGCTGCTGTGATGATACAAACACCCAGCGTGTTATCGGTGAGGTGTACGGAAAGTACGGCTATCTCATCGATCCCCATACGGCGGTTGCCTTTGATGTGCTGGCGCGTTATCGCCGGGATACCGGAGACGAGACTCCCGCGCTGGTTGTCTCCACAGCAAGTCCTTTCAAGTTCTGTGACAACGTTCTGGGAGCATTGGGTCAGAAAGAGATTGCAGACGGCCTTGGGGTACTTGACCAGCTGACTGAGACCACCGGCCTTGCCGCGCCCACACCGCTGGCATCCCTGAAGGATAAGACTGTCCGGTTCAACCAGTCCGTTGCCAAGGAGAACATGGTGGACATGGTGCTGGGGATGCTGGACTGATATGGCACTGTATACCATCGGCGACACCCATCTGTCCCTGACCAGCAACAAGTCTATGGAAGTCTTTGGCGGAAGCTGGGACGGCTATGTGGACAAGCTGCGGGAAGGTTTTGCGCAGGTGAGGGAGGAGGACACCGTTGTTCTGTGCGGAGATCTGTCCTGGGGAATGTCACTGGAGGAGTCCAGAGACGATTTTACCTTTCTGAACTCCCTGCCCGGAAAGAAACTGCTGATGAAGGGCAACCACGACTACTGGTGGACTACTGCCGCGAAAATGACTGCCTTTTTCAAGGAAAACGGGTTTGACACCTTTTCCATCCTGCACAACAACTGCGCCTTTTACGGGGAGCTTGCCCTGTGCGGTACACGGGGGTGGTTTTACGAAGAGGAGCGGGGGGAACACAGTCAGAAGATTTTTAACCGGGAACTGATCCGTCTGGAGGCATCGCTGAAAGTGGCGGGGGAGCGGGAGAAAATCTGCTTTTTCCACTATCCGCCCCTGTGTCAGGGGTTCCGCTGTCAGGAAATCATTGACCTGATGGAGCGTTACGGCGTGACCACCTGCTGTTACGGACATCTCCATGGGCCGACCCATCGGTTTGCTATTCGCGGCAGACAGGGGAATATCGACTATAAACTGGTCTCTGCGGATTTTTTGGGTTTTCAGCCGGAAAAAATTTGCGATTGAGCCCTAAAAATAGTGATTTACATATGGAAAAACGAAAACAAATCTGATAGAATATACAAGATAATGCAAAATGGTATTTTCGGTGATAAAATCTAGAACGGAAATACTCACAGGAGGAAGAAAAACATGAACGTCACCAGCGTAGAGAAAAAGGAAAAGAGCACTGTTGAACTCGTCATCGAGGTCGGCGCCGAGGAGTTCGAGGCCGCTGTTCAGAAGGTCTATCTGAAGACCCGTAACAGAATCAATGTGCCCGGCTTCCGCAAGGGCAAGGCTCCCCGCAAAATCATCGAGAGCATGTACGGTACCGGCGTGTTCTATGAAGATGCTATCAACGAGGTTTATCCTGCCGCCTATGCCGAGGCTGTTGCCCAGCAGAAGCTGGACGAGGTCGGTTACCCCAAGATGGAGATCGTCTCTGTGGGCAAGGAAGGCTTCACCTTTAAGGCTATCGTTTCTGTCCGCCCCGAGGTTAAGCTGGGCACCTACAAGGGCCTGACTGCTCCCAAGGAAGCTGCCAAGGTCACTGAGAAGGATGTGAACGAGGAACTCAAGCCCTATATCGATCGTGCAACCAGTCTGGTGGCTGTTAAGCGTAAGGCCAAGAAGGGCGATACCGCTGTGATCGACTTCGAGGGCTTCATGGATGGCAAGCCTTTCGAGGGCGGCAAGGGCGAGAACTACAGCCTGGAGCTGGGTTCCGGCGCCTTTGTTCCCGGTTTCGAGGAGCAGGTCATTGGCATGAAGGCCGGTGAGGAGAAGGATCTGAACATCACCTTCCCCGCGGACTATGTGGCTGATCTGGCTGGCAAGGATGTTATCTTCAAGGTCAAGGTCAACGAGGTTAAGGAGGCTGTCAAGCCCGAGCTGGACGATGAGTTTGCCAAGGACGTGTCCGAGTTTGAGACGCTGGAGGCCTTCAAGAAAGATCTGGAGGACAAGCTGACCAAGAGCCGCGAGGAGAAGGCTCAGCGCGACTACGAGGAGGCCATTATCGAGCAGCTGATCGCCAACATGGAGGCCGAGATCCCCGAGACCATGGTGGATGTTCAGGTTGACAAGATGATGGACGACTTCGCCGCCCGCGTCAGCGCTCAGGGCATGAAGTTTGAGGACTATCTGCAGATGATGGGCATGAATGTGGACATGATGCGCGCCAGCGCCCGTCCCAATGCCGACAAGCAGGTGAAGGTTGAGCTGGCTCTGGCCGCCGTTGCCGAGGCCGAGAAGTTCGAGATCACCGACGAGGATGTGGAGGCCGAGATTGCCCGTCTGGCCGAGCAGTACAAGCTGGAGGTCGCTCAGGTCAAGCAGGCGGTTGCCGGTGCTGATCTGGCCCACGACCTGAAGATGAAGAAAGCTTCCGATTTTGTTTTCGAAAACGCCAAGGTTGGCAAGGCCAAGAAGGCTGCCGCCAAGAAGACCGAGGCCAAGGAAGAGGTCGCCGAAGAGATCAAGCCTGCCAAGAAGCCCGCTGCCAAGAAGACCACAACCAAGAAGGCTGAGGACGGCGAGAAGAAGCCCGCTGCCAAGAAGACCACCGCCAAGAAGGCCGAGGACGGCGAGAAGAAGCCCGCCGCCAAGAAGACCACCAAGAAGACGGAGGAATAATCTTCCACAGTGCGGGCATACTGTATTGACAGATTTGCCCGGAAGGAGATTTACCAATGAGTTTTATTCCTTATGTTGTAGAGCAGACCAACCGCGGTGAGCGGTCCTATGATATTTTTTCCCGTCTGCTCAATGACCGTATCATCTTCCTGTCGGAAGAAGTCAATGACACTACCGCAAGCCTGGTGGTGGCTCAGTTGCTGTATCTGGAGGCTCAGGACCCGGACAAGGACATCCAGTTCTACATCAACAGCCCCGGCGGTTCTGTGACTGCCGGTATGGCCATCTATGACACGATGCAGTACATCAAGTGCGATGTGTCCACCATCTGCATTGGTATGGCTGCCAGCATGGGTGCATTCCTGCTGTCTGCCGGCACCAAGGGTAAGCGCTTTGCGCTGCCCAATGCGGAGATTATGATCCATCAGCCCTCTGCCGGCACGCAGGGTCAGGTGACTGACATGGCCATCCATCTGAAACGGCTGGAGGTCATTAAGCAGCGCATGAACCGCATTATGGCGGAGAATACCGGCAGAAGCGTTGAAGAGGTCACCGCCGACTGCGAGCGCGATAACTTCATGTCTGCCCAGCAGGCTGTGGAATATGGCCTGATCGACAAGGTGATCGAAAAGCGATAAACAGCCGGGGAGTGGAGGCAGGAGTCTGCCTCCACTCCTTTGAGTGATGAGGTATCATTATGGCAAAAAACGACGAGAAAAAGAGTCTGCGCTGTTCTTTTTGCGGTAAGCATCAGGACCAGGTACAGCGGCTGATCGCCGGTCCCGGCGCGTATATCTGCAACGAGTGCGTCCATTTGTGCATGGGCGTGCTGGGTGATGCGCAGCAGGTGTCGGAAGACTACATGCCCATGCCCGAGGTCCCTGATGTGATCCCTGCGCCCAAAGAGATCAAGGAATATCTTGACCAGTACATCATTGGTCAGGAGCAGGCCAAGATCGCGCTGTCCGTGTCCGTCTATAACCACTACAAGCGCATCTATTTCGGCGGTGCGGAGGATGTGGAACTGCAGAAGAGCAACATTCTGCTCATGGGCCCCACCGGCTGCGGAAAGACCCTGTTTGCCCAGTCGCTGGCCCGCATTCTGAATGTGCCCTTTGCCATTGCGGATGCCACCACGCTGACCGAGGCGGGCTATGTGGGTGACGATGTGGAGAACATTCTGCTGCGTCTGGTACAGGCGGCCGACTATGATATCGAGCTTGCAGAGCGGGGCATCATCTATATTGACGAGATGGACAAGATCGCCCGAAAGAGCGAGAATACTTCCATTACCCGCGACGTATCCGGCGAAGGTGTGCAGCAGGCTCTGTTGAAGATCGTGGAGGGAACGGTGGCCAATGTGCCTCCTCAGGGCGGCCGCAAGCATCCACATCAGGAATTCATCCAAATCAACACAAAGAACATTCTGTTCATCTGCGGCGGTGCCTTTGAGGGGATCGAAAAGATCATCGAGAGCCGTCTTGACCGCAAGAGCATGGGCTTTGGTGCCGAGATTCAGAGTAAAAAGGAACGCAATGTGGGCGAGATCCTCAAGGATATCCAACCTCAGGACCTGCTGAAATTCGGCATCATCCCGGAGCTGGTGGGCCGCCTGCCGGTCATTACCACGCTGCGGTCTCTGGACCGGGATCAGATGGTACAGATCCTGACCGAACCCAAGAACGCGCTGGTCAAGCAGTATCAGAAGCTGATGGACTATGATCAGGTGGAACTGGAGTTCTTGCCTGAGGCGCTGAACGCAGTGGCTGACCGGGCGGTGGAGCGAAACATTGGTGCCCGCGGCCTGCGTGCCATTTTGGAGGAGATCATGACCTCTGTCATGTATCAGGTCCCCTCCGACCCTACCATTGTCCGAGTGGTCATTACCCCAGAATGTGTGACCGGCTCCGGAGAACCGGAACTGCACCGTGACCCGGGCCGCACTCAGCGTCCTGCCCTTGGGCGGGCAACCCTGCGTGCACAGTAAGGCGTCTTTATGTGAAAACACGCGCCCCGCAGAGCACGCTGTGACTGCGGGGCGATTTGCATATCTCCCAAGAGAGGAAGTGACCTCATGGAAATTGAGAAGAAATTTGCTGTCCTGCCCACCGTGGCCCTGCGCGGACTGACCGTCTTTCCCGGCTCGCTGATCCACTTTGATGTGGGGCGCAAGCCGTCCATCCAGGCGCTGGAAAAGGCCATGGCGGACGGGATGCCCGTTTTTCTGGTGCCCCAGATCGATCTGACGGTCGAGGCGCCCAGGGAACAGGATCTCTATCAGGTAGGCACCATATCCAATGTGCGCCAGATTTTGCGCATGCCCGGGAACAATGTTCGGGTCATGGTAGAGGGTCAGAGCAGAGCACGGATGGTGCATCTGACAGGCACTGAGCCATATCTGACTGCTCAGGTGGAAGAAATCCCTGCTCGGCCTGCCGGACAAAACTCTGCCCGAACCGAGGCGCTCATTCGCAGTACCTACGAGCTGTTTCAGCAGTATGTGGAGGTGGGTCCGCAGACCTCTCCCGATCTGCTGATCAACATTCTGGCCAGTGATGACCCGGGCTATATTGCCGACTTTGTTGCCCAGAATATCGCTATGAGAAACGAAGACAAGCAGGCTGTTTTGGCGGAGCTGCGCCCCGTGCGCCGACTCGAAAAGCTGCATCGGCTTCTGGTGCGCGAGGTAGAGATCCTCGCCATGGATCAGGAGATCCAGAATAAGGCCCGGGAGCAGATGAACGATAATCAGCGGGACTACTATCTGCGTGAGCAGATGAAGGCCATCCAGAACGAACTGGGGGAGGGCGACGCTGACAGCGAGCAGGCGGAATACCGGGATAAGATTGCAAAAGCCGATCTGCCTCTGGACGTTCGGGAGAAGCTGACCAAGGAACTGTCACGTCTGATGAAGCAGCCCTTTGGTTCTTCCGAGGCTACCGTTCTGCGCAATTATCTGGACGTGTGCCTTGAACTGCCCTGGGGCAAGAAGACCAAGGAGCGCGTCAGTGTGGATTCGGCGAGAAAAGTGCTGGATAAGGACCATTTTGGCCTCGATAAGGTCAAAGAACGTATTCTGGAGTTTTTGGCTGTAAAGCAGCTGGTACCGGAGCTGAAGGGACAGATTATCTGTCTTGTTGGCCCTCCCGGTGTGGGTAAGACCTCCATCGCCATGTCCGTGGCACGGGCGCTGAACCGTAAACTGGCCCGCATCTCTCTTGGCGGCGTCAGTGATGAGGCGGAGATTCGCGGCCATCGCAAGACCTATGTGGGCGCCATGCCCGGTCGCATCCTGTATGCGGTCAATCAGGCAGGGACAAGCAATCCGCTGTTGTTGCTGGACGAAATCGATAAGTTGGGTCATGACCACAGAGGCGACCCTGCGTCGGCGCTATTGGAGGTGCTGGACGCAGAGCAGAATTCCACCTTCCGTGACCATTTTGTAGAACTGCCCTTTGATTTGTCTGATGTGCTGTTCATTACCACGGCCAACACCACGTCCACCATACCAAAGCCGCTGCTGGACCGCATGGAGGTCATCGAACTGTCCAGTTATACGGATGAGGAAAAGCTCCAGATTGCCAAACGCTACCTTATTCCTAAAGAGATGAAGCGGCACGGGATCAGCAAGAGCAAGCTGCACTTTGAAGACAGCGCCGTTCGTCAAATCATTTCTGCCTATACCCGGGAGTCGGGTGTGCGTGTTCTGGAACGAGAGATTGCATCGGTGTGTCGTAAGGCTGCTATGCGATTTGTATCAAGCGATGTAAAGAAAATTACCATTACACCTGATGGCCTGAAAGAGTGGCTAGGTGTTCCCAAATACTACCCGGAGCGCCAGGTGCTGGAGGAGCGTATAGGCGTGGTTAACGGCCTTGCGTGGACCAGTGTGGGCGGTGAGCTTCTGGAAGTGGAGGTCAACGCCGTGCCCGGATCGGGCAAGGTGGAACTGACCGGCAATCTGGGCGACGTGATGAAGGAATCTGCTCATGCGGCGTTGAGCTATATTCGCAGCCGGGCCATCCGGCTGGGGATTGACAGGAATTTCTATAAGGAGCAGGATATCCACGTTCACTTCCCGGAGGGGGCAGTGCCAAAGGACGGTCCCTCTGCCGGTATCGCCATTACCACCGCTATGGTTTCTGCTCTGACCAGACGTACCGTGCGCCGTGGTATCGCTATGACGGGTGAAGTTACTCTGCGCGGCCGCGTGCTGCCCATCGGCGGACTGAAGGAAAAGACCATGGCTGCTCTGCGCAACGGAGTCAAAACCGTGATCATTCCCCGTGACAACGAAAAGGATCTGGACGAAATTGACCAGACAGTGCGGGGCGCGCTGCAGTTCGTGCTGGTGGATCATGTGGATCAGGTGCTGGCCGCAGCCCTTGTGCCGCAGTTGGCGGAGGTCTGTGACCCCTGCAGTGAAAACTGTATGGCTTTGGGGATCAGGGCGGAAGGTTCCGTCAGCCTGACGCAGTAAAGGAGGAGAGCGGTATGCCCATCAATCTGCAGAACGCGGAATTTATCCGTTCCGCAGTCAACCGCAAAGACTTTCCCCGGGATGGTATGGTGCAGGTAGCCTTTGCCGGCCGCTCCAATGTGGGAAAGTCCTCTGTGATCAACCGCCTGCTCAATCGAAAGAACTTTGCCCGGGTGGGTGCGGCTCCCGGTAAGACTGTCCATATCAATTACTTCAAAATCGACAAAGCTTTCTATCTGGTAGACCTGCCCGGTTACGGCTACGCAAAGGTATCCAAAGGGGAGCGTGATCGCTGGGGCAGGCTGATGGAGGAATACTTTGCTGACCCGGAGTTGATGAGTCTGGGCGTAATGATTGTGGACGCACGGCATAAACCTACTGCAGATGACTGCACTATGGCCCAGTGGTACAAGGATGCGGGAAGACCGTTCCTTGTGGTGGCCAACAAGCTGGATAAGCTGAAAAAGAGCGAGATCGAGCCCAATCTGCAGCAGATCCGCCTGACACTGGAGTTGGGTGAGGAGGTAAAACTAATTCCCTTTTCTGCGGAGAAGGGGACGGGGCGGCAGGAGCTGCTCAACGAGATCTTTGTCCATGTGGAGCAGGGGAGATAAGAAGCAAAATGCGGCAGATACGTTTGTATCTGCCGCATTTTCTTATAATGTTATTACTGTTCGTGATCAGCTATTTTGGAGCGGACCTCCATATAATTGAGGATCTCGTTCATGGTGCCCTCAAAGCCCAGTACGCCACTGTTCAGGGAGAGATCATAGTTTCTGGCATCATACCAGTCCTTGCCGGTGTGGTACTTGTAGTACTTGGCGTGGTACTCATCCACCTCGGCAATCTTTTTCTTCACGGCAGAGGCGCTCAGAGAGTTGACCAGCATGGCTTGCTCCAGACAGAAATCATCGTCCGCATGGACAAAGACACGCACCACATCTTTGCGACCCTTGAGCACATAGTCGGCACAGCGGCCCACAATGACACAGGGACCTTCGTCGGCCAGACGGCGGATCACCTTGGACTGGTGCTGAAACAGTGCATTGTCGGTCAGATAGCTCTCGCGGCTGTCGTTGAGCACGGAGGTGTCGTTCTTGCGGCTGCGCAGCCGCTCCACCAGTGTGGGCTTCAGGCGCTCGTCGGAGAAGAATACGGGGTTGATACCGCTTTCCTCTGAGGCCATGGTAACGATCTCGCGGTTATAAAAGGGAATATTCAGCTTTTCCGCCAGCATTTTGCCCACTGTTTTGCCGCCGGAACCATACTGGCGCTCAATGGTGATGATATACGGCTTCATATGCGTCACTCCTTTTATTCGCCCAGATAGGCCTTCTTGATGGCGTCATCATTGAGAAGATCGGAGGCAATACCTTCTTTAATGATGTTGCCTGTTTCCAATACGTAGGCGCGGTTGGCGATGGACAGGGCTTTTTTTGCGTTCTGTTCCACCAGAAGCACAGTTGTGCCAGCAGCAGAGACCTTTTCAATGATCTTGAACACCTCGCCCACGAACAGGGGAGACAGGCCCATGGAGGGCTCGTCCAACAGCAGGATGCGGGGTTTGGACATCATAGCCCGGCCCATGGCCAGCATCTGCTGCTCGCCACCGGAAAGAGTGCCTGCGGGCTGGTTTTTGCGCTCGTTCAGACGGGGGAACCACTCATACACCTCTTCCAGAGAGGCGGCAATCTCCGACTTGGGGCGGGTGAACGCGCCCATACGCAGATTTTCCGCAACGGTCAGACCGGGGAATACTCGCCGACCCTCGGGCACGTGGCCCATGCCAAGCTTCACAATGGAGTGGCCGGGCTTTTTGGTGATGTCTTTTCCTTCAAAAATCACGCTGCCGGTTTTTGCGTTGAGCAGGCCGGATACAGTGTGCAGGATCGTGGTTTTGCCTGCGCCGTTGGCGCCAATCAGGGCCACCACTTCGCCTTCATTTACGTGGAAGGAAACATCGTGCAGCGCGTGAATCAGACCGTAATAGACGTTCAGACCGTTGACTTCCAGCATTGCCATATCGTTTCCCTCCTTAATCGCCCAGATAGGCGGTGATCACTTCGGGATTGCTGAGTACGGCGGAAGGGGTACCCTCTGCCAACAGGCGGCCGAAGTTCAGTACATACAGGTATTCGCAGATGCCGGATACCAGCTTCATATCATGCTCAATGAGCAGGATGGTCACATCAAACTGCTTACGCACAAGGTCGATGGTCTGCATCAGTTCTGCGGTCTCGTTGGGGTTCATGCCGGCAGCAGGCTCGTCCAACAGTAGCAGCTTGGGCTCGGTGGCCAGTGCACGGGCGATCTCCAGCTTGCGCTGCTTGCCGTAGGGCAGGTTGGCCGCCTTGTAATCCCACTGACCGTCCAGATCAAAGACCTTCAGGATCTCCATGGCCTTTGCGGTCATCTGCTTCTCTTTTTTGCGGTAGGAGCCAAGGTGGATCAGACTTTCGGGCAGGGAATAGGTCACATCATTGTGAAAGCCGAGCTTCACGTTGTCCAGCACGGACAACTTGCCGAACAGACGGATGTTCTGGAAGGTGCGGGCGATGCCCATCTTGTTGATTTCAAAGGGTTTTTTGCCAACTACGTTCTCACCGTCCAGACGGATTGCACCGTCGGTGGGGCGGTAGACGCCGGTGAGCATGTTGAATACGGTGGTTTTACCTGCACCGTTGGGGCCAATCAGGCCTACCAGAGAGCCTTTTTCGATTTTGATATTTACTTCGTCGACGGCGCGCAGACCGCCGAAGGAGATGCCCAGATCTCTAACTTCCAACAGAGCCATTTATGCCACCTCGCCTTCTGCCTTAGCAGTTTTTTTGGTCAGGCGGTTCTTGAGGCCGCCCAGACGCTCACCCAGCGTGATCTTGAGCTCGGAGTTGTTGAACAGCATCATCAGAATCAGTAGGACGGCATAGATAAGCATACGGTAGTTATTCAGGCCGCGCAGCAACTCGGGCAGCAGGGTGAGCAGCGTCGCGGAGAGCATGCTGCCCCAGATGTTGCCCAGACCGCCCAGTACCACGAACACCAACACCAGGATGGACAGATTGAAATCGTACTTCTTGGCCTCGATAACGGTCTGGCTGGCACCGTACAGGGCACCGGCCATGCCGGCCAGAGAAGCGGAGAGCACAAAGGCCAGCAGTCTGAATCGAGTGGTGGAGATGCCGATGGAGTCGGCAGCGATCTTGTTGTCGCGCACGGCCATAATAGCGCGGCCGTGGCGGCTGTTGATGAGGTTGAGGACCACGAACAGAGTGAACAGCACCAGGAGCACACCGGCACCAAAGGTGGCGATGCGCTGCCCAGACATGGCGCCGGAGGGGATACCGCTGGGACCGTCGATGATAAGCTTGCCGCTCTCGCTCAGTTCGAAGTTCTTCTTGATGATGTCAAAGTGCAGGCCGTTTTCGTCCACGCCAAGGTAGAAGTTCTGGAACAGCACCTTGATGATCTCACAGAAGGCGAGGGTCACAATGGCCAGATAGTCGCCCCGCAGACGCAGCACAGGCAACCCAACCAGCACGCCTGTGAGGGCGGCAGCCGCAGCGGCGACCACCACGGAGATGCCCAGTCGCAGAGGTTCGGAGGGAATGGCCTCGGTCAGCAGGATGCTGGTGGTCACGCCGGAAAAGGCACCTACGCACATAAAGCCCGAATGGCCCAGGGACAGCTCACCCAGAATACCAACGGTCAGGTTCAGGGACACGGCCATGACGATGTATACGCAGATGGGAACCAGCTGGCCCTTTATAGCACGGGAGATGCTGCCGCTGTTAATCATGGCCTGGATCACAGGGTAGGCAATAAGCACCATAGCAAAGGAAATGATGGAGTCACGTCGGGTTTTCCACAGCTTGGCCAGAGAGCCGGATCTCAGATTCTTCATACTGTCACCTCAGACTTTCTCACGGATGGATTTGCCCAGCAGTCCGGAGGGCTTGACCATCAGCATCAGGATCAGCACACCGAACACAATGGCGTCAGAGATCTGAGAGACCGCAGATGCCTTGCTGAGGTTTTCCAGCACGCCCAGCAGAATACCGCCCAGCAGAGCACCGGGAATGGAACCGATGCCGCCAAGGACGGCGGCGGTAAAGGCTTTGATGCCGGGCAGGGAGCCGGTGGTGGGGACCAGAGAAGGCTGAGCGGACAGCATCAGGACACCGGCTACGGCAGCCAGAGCAGAGCCGATGGCAAAGGCAGTGGAGATGGTTACGTTGACGTTGATGCCCATAAGCTGTGCGGCACCCTTATCTTCGGACACGGCACGCATGGCGGTCCCCAGCTTGGTCTTGTTGGTGAACAGGGTCAGAGCAACCATGATGGCGATACAGGAGCCCACCGTCAGCAGTGCCACCTTGGGCAACACCACGTCGCCCAGTTTAATGTTGCCGGTGACGATGGGGGTGAAGCTCTTAGGATTGGGAGACCAGATGAGCTGGGCCGCATTCTGCAGCAGATAAGACACACCAATGGCGGTGATCAGAACAGCCAGAGAAGGAGCGCTGCGCAGCGGCTTGTAGGCAAATCGCTCAATAGTCATGCCCAGAACGGTACACACACCCATGGCTACCAGCAGACCAAGCCAGGGATTCAGACCCAAATATACGGTGCCGCAGAAGCTCATATAGCCACCAACCATGATTACGTCGCCGTGGGCAAAGTTCAGCATCTTGGCAATACCGTAGACCATGGTATAGCCCAGGGCGATGATGGCGTAAACGCTGCCCAGACTGATACCGCTGATTAGATTTTCTATCATGGAGCATACCTCAGTTCTTTTTGTTTTCTGTGTGGAATATCCTGTTTTTCTACCACCAGAGGACAAATTGCCATTCCGTAGCCGGAATGACAACCTGTCCTCCGAGGGCAGCCTGATGCTGTGCACACTGCCATAAAAAGCGTATGCGGGGAGGAACCGCCCGAAAGGCGGTCACCTCCCCATATACGTTAATCACGCGTTGTTGTACGGTAAGATTACATACCGACGTAAGCGCCGTTCTCGATAATCATGCCCTTGGGGGCCTTGTCGACCATGCCGTTGGTCCAGGTCATGCCCTCACCGGTCAGACCGTCGAAGCTCATGGTGGAGAACTGCTCCATCATCAGGCCGCACAGGGTCTCGGCGGACATGTCGGGGGTGGCGTTGGCGTTGGTCAGAGCCTGATAGTAGGCGTAGACGCAGTCATAGGCGTCGGCGGCGAACTGGTTGGGGATCTCACCGAACTGAGCCTGGTACTTGGCGACGAAGGAAGCGGTCTTCTCATCGGTGGCGTCGGCGTTAAAGGGGGTCAGCAGCATAACGCCCTCAGCCAGCTCTGTGTTGAAGTTCTCGATGGTCAGGATGCCGTCCATGCCGTCCACGCCGAAGAACTTGGGCTCGTAACCCATAGCGTCGGCCTGGGTCAGGATCAGGGAAGCGGGGGTGTAGTACATGGGCAGGAACAGCAGCTCAGCGCCGGCGTTCTTGGCCTCAGTCAGCTGCACGTTGAAGTCGTTCTCGGTGGCGGTGGTAAAGGTGGTCTCGCTCACAACCTCCAGGCCGCGAACCTTGGCCTGAGCCATGAAGGTGTCATAGATGCCCTTGGAGTACACGTCGTCATTCTTGTAGATGACGGCGACCTTGGTGGCCAGCCCCTGATCGGCGATGTAGTTGGCGGAAGCGGTGCCCTGGTTGGGGTCGCTGAAGCACAGCTGGTAGACATTATCCTTGCCCTCGACGACAGCGGGAGCGGAGCCGGAGGGAGTCAGGCCGAACACGCGGTCATCGTTGTGATACACGGAAATGGCCTCGCCGGGCTTGGAGGTGACGGCCACCAGAGAGACCTGCATACCCCAGTCCATGAGGTTGTTGTAAGCGTTGACGGCCTTCTCGGCATCGTGCTCGTCGTCCTGCATATTCAGCTCGAACTGAACGGCAGTACCCAGAGCGTTGATCTCGTCCACGGCGATCTGAGCGCCGTTCTTGACAGCGTTGCCGTAAATGGCGGCGCCGCCGGTCAGGGGGCCGGTACCGCCGATCTTAAAAGCGGCGACGGTGTCGGGGGTGCTGGAGGAAGTGCTGGTGGCGGGGGTGTTGCCGCAGCCGGCCAGCAGACCGACCATCATCGCGCCGGCCATGAGCATGCTAAATAGTTTCTTCATTATTTTCGTCTCCTTTTTTTCGCCTATTCAAGATTCGGGTGAATCAAAAATTACAGCGATGATAGGTCACATTATACATGATAAAAGGGGTGTTTGGGTAGTAGTTTTTTGCGCTAAAGTGTAAAATCGGAAAAATAACCATTTCGAAGATGGGTTTAGCACATATTTTCTACTTTGCTGCTAAACAGAAGGAGGGGATGGTAGATGTACATGACAAATATCAGAGATGTTGTAGTATTCAAAGTACTTGTTTTCCAGAGGAATCCACTGTTGTTCAAAACGGGAAAGACAGTCCGGGCCGCCACGCTCCAACAGCCGCTGCCGCCGCACAGGCCATGGGGCATCTACCCAGATGCGAAGTTGGAAGGCATGACGCAGATCGGGCCGCAGACAGTAACAGCCTTCTACAACAGTAAGGGGAGCGGGAGAGACGGTGACCTCCTGACCAAACGAGCCGCTGTGGCACAGCCAAGGGCAGTATCGGACAGGCCGACCGGCCAACAGCGGGGAGAGGATTTCCCGGGAAAAACGCTCATAATCCACATTACCGCCCGGCTCCGCAAGACGCTGGGGAGAACGCTGTTCTGGACGCAGGAAAAAGTCGTCCATATGAATGAGGGGACAATTGTAAATTTGGTTGAGTGCTTCACCCAAAGTGGATTTGCCACTGGCGCAGGGGCCGTCGATAGCTACGCGCAAATCAGGACTGTTCGCCATGGCACGGTCAATGGCACTCAGCACGGGGACTAGATTAACATAACGCTGATACACTACGCGGTATGCCGGATGGTAGCAGGTGCGGTAAGTTTCGCTGTGGCTGACCATGGGACAGCCCTGTGCGCGGTAGGCGTCCAGATATGCTGTGATTTCTTCCGGAGGAAAGGGGAGGGAGTATACATCGTCCAAGCTTTGAAGCAAACAGGAAGAATTTGAAACAAAATCCCGGACAGTGAGAAAGAAAAGCATTGTAACTGTTTTAGAAGAAAGCGAAACCGCCTTACAGGCGGAGAGGTTCAAACGGCACAGCCCGTTCCCCAGGGGATGGGACAGTGGCATATCCGGATCTGGGGGAATACTGTCCCATTCCGCCTGCAGGCGGTCAAGAGCAGTCTGCTCATCTGCCATCAGATGTCCAGGGCCCATATGGTGCTGATACAAAAGCTTGACAGCGTCCTGAATCTCCAATTTTGAGAAGTTGGCATAATGCTCGTTAAGAAGCTGCGTGGTTTGCTTCAAGACTTACACCTCCACAGGATTCTTTTCCAGTTTGTACAGGGTAAGCACGATGACGGGGATAGCAACAAGCTGCAGAATGATGCCGGGGAGCGCGTTGGTAAATGCACCTGCAATGAAGGCCGCGAATGTAAAGCCGCTGCCTTTCACCGTGATGAATGCCATAACGACACCCCACAGCACACGTCCGCACAGCATGGCGGAAATCAAAGCGACATAAATACCCTTGAGATTTTTGGTCAGGCGGCGGGCAAGGAAGCCGGAAACAAAGCCGTAGGCGGCCAGTTCAAAGGCCATGGCAAAGGCAGTGGGGAACATGGGAGGAAAACCGCCGGTAAGGACGGAGCGCATTACCGGGGCGATCAGGCCAACCACAGCCCCCCATGGTCCGCCACAGATAAAGCCACACAGTAGCACAGGGATGTGCATGGGCAGTAGCATGGAGCCGATCTGCGGAATATTCCCTGTGAAGAAAGGCAGGACATAGCTCAGCGCCAGAAACAGAGCGGCCAGAACCAGTGTTTTGAGTTGTTTGTTATTCATCGTAAAAAGACTCCTTTACGATATAAATCCCATGAAGATATGGCAGTCTGTATTATAGCAGAGCGGGGGCTAAGGGGCAAGGAGGGAATGTGATAAATACCCCTCAGAACTGACCGCCTGTGCCCGTAAAATGACCACTTATTCCCAAACGGTTGCGCTGGATAGTAAATTTTGATACATTGAATTTGAATCAAGCCGAAAGGAGACAACACAACGATGAAAGTGAATAAGAGCGCTGTTGTTTTTGCTGCGCTTCTGGGGGGAAGCGCATTTGTGGGCGTTGTTACCCGGGACTCTGAAATAGCATGGCTGTTTATGGTGGCGAGCGTTCCTTTTTTCTGCATTCAGCTGCTGTGCTGTCTGACCAGGCGATGGTGGACACGGATTTTGCCGATTGTGCCGATAGCCCCTCTGACCGGAAGAGCGCTGTTCTATCTGATTTGTGATGGCAGAGGGGATTATTTAGCGCCGCTGGTCTTTTTGCTGGGCGGCCTTGCCCCTGCGGTGGGCGCAGCGCTTGCATGGGGAATATGGTGGTTTTTTGATTATAGGAAACGCGGTTGAAAGAGGGCTTCTGCCCTTGTGGGCTGCCTGTTTGAGTTGAATATTCATCTAATGCTTGACGGAAAGGATGAGGAAAGTGAAAGATAAATCAAATCTGCTTCTGACAATGCTGATGACTGTTTCGGCGGTTGCGTGCATCGTGTTGTGGCATATTGAGATATTGTGGGTGTTCGTGCTGTCCGCTGTTCCGTTTTTCTGTGTTCAGCTTCTGCTGTGCCGACTGTGCGGGCGCTGGTGGCTGCGACTGCAGCCCATCCTGCCCATCGCGGTACTGGGTGGAATGGCGCTGTTCTATCTGGTTCGTGATAGCGGCTGGGATCGACTGGGTGCTTTGATTTTTGGACTGGCGGCCATCGCTCCAACGGTAGGCATCGCCCTTGGCTGGGGTGTATGGTGGTTTTTCGATTACAGAAAACGCGGTTGACAGAGGGTTGCATATGTTTGATATCTACTTTGAGGTTGCTCTTACAACGCTTACCCTAATTGTATCTGCTGCATTTCTATTATCGATTCAGCTTTTCCTCTGTTTTAAGATAAAAAGTCTGTTTCTTCGGCTCCTTCCCGTGACGATCCTTGGAGTGGTTGGAGGGTGGTTTCTTATCCTGAGCCTCTGCATTTCTGGTTGGGACGGTCTCGGATATACCGTTTTGGCCATTTATGCGGGATTGATGCTCTTTGGGTGCGCCCTTGGCTGGGGCATGTGGTGGATTTACAGTGTGCGCCGCAAAAGGAAGCAACATGAAGGCGAGTGAAAAGAAGAGATGGCCGGGCGGTCTGAGTGCCGGAGTCGCACTCTTTCTGATTCTGCTGCCGATGGATTTTACGTGGTCGCTGCCTTTTGTTATGATAAAAGCGGCCATAAACGGGGTGAGCGCTGTTGTGTATGCGGGGATCCTGCATGCGATGTGGGAGCGTGCTGTTGCTCCGGGTGAGCACGGCGGTCTTCTGTTTGTGCTGGGGCTGGTGACGTTGCCGTACCTTTTGCTTTTGACTGTGTTTTACTATAATGGCCTAATTTGTGCGGCTGTGTCGGCGGGGCTGGCGGTTGCACTGCTTACTGATCTACTTCGATCGCGGAAAAAGAAAGAATGAGGTGAAACAGCAATGAGAAGAATAACAACAAATCAAATTCCGACGTTTCTAATATTTGCGTTGCCTTCTTTCTGGACCTTAGCTTTGTTGTTTATTGTTTTGGTGCTTATGAAGAATGGCTTCATTCCTGATTTGATTCCCGTGACATTGGTGAGCATTGCAATTATGGTTGCAGCAATTTTACTCGTGAAGAAACATTACTGGATATGCTTGCCTATGATTGGATTGGGCATATATATTGCCTTACAACAAGACCAGCATTTTGGCCTCATCTTTCGTTTCTTTGGTGTCTATATGATTTTGCATTATTTGGTATGTGGTGTGCATGTCTATAGAAACAGAAAAAACGATGGAGGTTCAGAACACAGAGGAGACAAAGCAATGGTTGCACTTGCATATATGGCGATCGTTTTTGCCTTCTCACTTCTTGTTTGGTGTTGAACGCGTGGAACTCCTGAAGATGCGGAGAATGTCCTAAATATATCTGATCGCAACAATTAGGATAAAGAGAAGATCCCCCTTCCTGCTTTACAGGAGGGGGGATATTGGTGTATTATAAGATACTGAAAATGGATTACACTGTTTCGAGGAGTGCTGTTATGTATTACGAGATCGTCCCAATGGATCGGGGACACATCGACCAGATCGTGGAACTGGAAAAGGCTTGCTTTTCCATGCCCTGGACGGAGAATATGCTGGACGATGCCCTGTACGACCCTCAGGCCAGCTTTATCGTGGCCGAGGATGGAGAGGGCGGCGTGCTTGGTTATGCGGGCCTGCACGTGATCCTTGATGAGGGCTATATCGACAATGTAGCCGTGGAGGAGGCCGCACGCCGTCACGGTGTGGCATCGGCGCTGCTGGACGTGTTTTGCCGGTTTGCTGAAGTAAATCTGGCCTTTCTGACGCTGGAGGTGCGCGCCTCCAATCAAGCCGCCATCGCCCTGTATGAAAAGCACGGTTTCCATCAGGCCGGGCTGCGCAAGGGCTATTATCAGCACCCCAGAGAGGATGCCATCATTATGACCCGGGAGTTTGGAAATGGAACTGAGAATTCTGAGCAAGGCTGAACTGAAAGATCTGTATTACAAGGAAATGAAGCGGGCCTTCCCGCCCAGTGAGCTAAAGCCCCTCAAGTCCATGGAGGATATGCGGGACACCGGGCGGTACGAGCCTCTCGGGCTGTTTGAGGGCGAGGAATTGCTGGGCTATGCTCTGGTGTGGATGGAGCCGGACATTCCCCATGTGCTGCTGGACTATCTGGGCACCATGGAGGGAAAGCGAGGCGCGGGATTGGGCACAAAAATGCTGGGCCTGCTGCAGGAACACTATGCCCACCGGGGTGCCATTTTCGGCGAATCGGAGCGGGACAACAGCCCCGACCCGGAGGAGCGGGCACTGCAGCGCCGTCGACTGGAGTTTTATTTCCGCAACGGCCTGCGCTATGCCGGCTATGACTGCGCACTGTTCGGGGTGCATTACGAGACGCTGATTCTGGGTGGAGAAAATGTAACGGCGGAGGAGTTGATGCAGGCTCATCAGACCATCTATCGCCGGCAGATTCCTCCGAAACACTATGAACGTTTCGTTCAGATCCCCCTTGCACCGGGAGAAAAACCCAACCCGGCAGTGGAGTGGAGAGAGGAGTGAGCCTGTGAACATTCTTGCCTTTGAGTCCTCATGCGATGAGACTGCAGTGGCGGTCGTACGCAATGGACGGGAAGTGGTGTCAAGTTGTATTGCTTCACAGATTGAAATGCACGCCATTTACGGCGGCGTGGTGCCGGAGATCGCCTCCCGTAAGCATGTGGAGGCCATCACCGGTCTGA
>SVLE01000023.1 GCA_015068065.1 Oscillospiraceae bacterium
GAAGATGTCGCCGTTCTGATGAGAGCCGCGCATGACGGGGCGCTCGGGGTTCAGAGCGCGCTTGCGGAAGGCCTCAACAGCCTCCATGTCGCACATATCCTTCAGATCCTCGTAATCCCACACGGCGACCTTCTGGATCTCGTGAGAGGTACGGAAACCATCAAAGAAGTTCAGGAAGGGAACGCGGCCCTCGATAGCGGCCAGATGGGCCACGGGAGCCAGATCCATAACTTCCTGCACGTTGCCCTCGGCCAGCATGGCAAAGCCGGTCTGGCGGCAGGCCATCACGTCGGAGTGGTCACCGAAGATGTTCAGCGCGTGGCTAGCCACGGTACGGGCAGACACGTGGAACACACCGGGCAGCAGCTCGCCGGCGATCTTGTACATGTTGGGGATCATCAGCAGCAGGCCCTGAGAAGCGGTGTAGGTGGTGGTCAGGGCACCGGTGCCCAGAGAGCCGTGGACGGTACCGGCAGCGCCGGCCTCGGACTGCATCTCGACAACCTTAACGGTGGTGCCGAAGATGTTCTTCTGACCCAGAGCGGCCCACTGATCCACGTAGTCGGCCATGGGGCTGGACGGAGTGATGGGGAAAATGCCCGCCACTTCAGTAAACGCATAGCTGACATATGCAGCGGCGTTGTTACCGTCCATGGTTTTAAACTTTCTTGCCATAGAATCCCTGCTTTCTTCCAATTTTTAGAGTGAGCACCGTATTTTATGCCCCTCTTTGTTAAATATTGTTCTGTTCCCATCGCGTCTGTCCCACGCGACATCGTGTGGGCGATTTCTCGTAAAGGGCATGGCTTTGCCGCCCCCTCCCCTGTTCCGGGCGGAAGCGGTGGTGACGCAATATGGAACTTTACAGCAGACAGTCTATCACTTTTTCTCCTCTTTGTAAATGTTTTCAGCGGTATTTTCTGCTGGTATTTTCGGAAATTTCATCCCTTTACGTTGAATTTTTGGAGGAAGCATTGTAAAATGACAATACTGTATATTCATTCCTGCCAACACAGAAAAAAGGAGGGCCGGTTATGGTCTGCAATATACGCTCCATGGGTCTGCACGGCATCACCGGCTACGAGGTATCGGTGGAATGTGACCTGTCCGGCGGTCTGCCCGCCTTCACGGTGGTTGGTCTGCCCGACGCGGCAGTGAACGAGGCCCGGGAACGGGTGCGTGCCGCCATCAAAAACAACGGTTTTTCCTTTCCTGTCAGCCGCATCACCGTCAATCTGGCTCCCGCCCACGTGAAAAAAGTGGGCACGCTGTATGACCTTCCCATGCTGGTGGGTATTCTGTGCGCCGGCGGTCAGCTGAAACTGAAGGATACGAGCTGCGCCTTTGTGGGCGAACTGTCTCTGTCCGGCCAGCTGCGCCCCGCGGCGGGCATGCTGCCTATGGCACTGGCAGCAAAGCAGGCGGGTATTACCACCCTGTTCGTTCCCGCGGACAATGCCGCTGAAGCCACACTGGCTCAGGGTCCGGAAATCATCCCTGTACATAATGTGGCACAGCTTGTCGCCCACCTCACCGGGGAGTCTCCCATCCCCCCGGCTCCCACCTGGAAGCCGGGAACAAGGAGCGAGTTCACCCCCGATTTTTCCGAAGTTAAGGGGCAGGAAAATGTGAAGCGGGCACTGGAGATTGCCGCCAGCGGAAACCACAATGTGCTTCTCGTTGGCCCCCCGGGCTCGGGCAAGTCCATGCTGGCCCGGCGTCTGCCCTCCATCCTGCCGGAAATGACCCGGGAAGAGTCGCTGGAGACCACCCAAATCCATTCGGTCATGGGTCTGACCTCCCCGGACCGTCCCCTCATTGATGCACGTCCCTTCCGTGCCCCTCACCACACCGTATCCCCCATGGGCATGGCGGGCGGCGGCAGCAATCCCCGTCCGGGCGAGATTTCTCTGGCCCACCACGGCGTACTGTTTCTGGACGAGCTCCCCGAGTTTTCCAAAGAAGTTCTGGAGGTCCTGCGCCAACCTCTGGAGGATGGTCAGGTGACCATCTCCCGGGCTTCCGGCTCCGCCAGCTACCCCAGTCGGTTTATGCTGGTGTGCGCCATGAATCCCTGCAAGTGCGGCTGGTACGGACACCCATCCAATCGCTGCAAATGCTCACAAAACGATGTGACACGCTATCTCTCCCGCCTGTCCGGCCCCTTGCTGGACCGTATTGATCTGTTTGTGGAGGTGTCGGCACTAGAATTTGATGAGCTGGCCGAGCGCAGCAAAGCCGAGTCTTCCGAAGAAGTCCGCCGGCGAGTCAATGCCGCCCGTACCATTCAGAATAACCGCACCGGTGCGGTCAACAATGCCTATCTGGGCCAGAAAGAACTGGACGCCTGCTGCTCCCTGGACGAGGCCTGCCAGTCGGTAATGAAGGGGGCTTTTGACCGCCTTGGCCTCACCGCCCGTGGCTATGACCGCATCCGCAGAGTTGCCCGTACCATTGCCGATCTGGACGGCAGCAAGGATATTCAGGTCCACCATCTGGCGGAGGCCCTGCAGTACCGCCCGCCGGAATATCTAAAAAAATAACATCGTACACATACAGGCACAGCACATCAAACTGCTGTGCCTGTTCTGTTTCCGTGCCCCCGGAACTTGTCTTATGCTCTGCCTTATGATATAGTTATATATTAGAAATTATCACATCCGTCTTTGTAGAATCAGGTGATCTGACATGAAAACAACAACCCGATCTTCCCGGAACAATCCGGTCCGTCAGGCAAATGCCATCCTGCCTGTTCTGCTGCCGCTCCTGTTCTTTCTTGTTATGTGCTTTAGCCACCAGAGCACATCCAAAACCACCTTCATGGTGCTGGCGGGGCTTGTTCTGGCCATGGGTGCAGTGCGTTTTCACGCCCTGAGAGAGCGGATGAGTCTTCCGTTCCTGTTCATATCCGGCATGGTGGTCATGGGCGGTATCTCCACATTCTACGCCGTTTCAGGCAAGTTTGCTCTGGCGGAGTTCCTCAACCTGTCTGTGGCTTTTCTGGCAGTGATCCTGCTGGCCCTTCTCTTCCCCGGTGACGGTATCGCTCCCCCCCGCAAGATTGCCGGCGTTCTGGAGGGCGCCGCTGCTCTGGCCGGCCTGTTCAGCATCGATTTGATCTCCACCCGTCTGCTCACCGGGCCGCTGTTCGCCTTTTTCCGTCTGTTTTCCTCTTCCTTTATGGACCCCACCGGCGCCGAGCCGGGGGTGCGCATGATTTCCATCTTCGGCAACGGCAACATTTTTGCAGGCTGTGCAGGCATTGGTGTGCTGCTGTCTCTGGGTCTTGTCCTCTCCTCTGAAACACGGAGGGAACGCCGGGTCCATCTGTGTTGCCTGTACATTAATTCCACCGCGTTCCTGCTCGCCTTCAGTATGGGCGCCACCGGCTCCATTGCCGCCGCCTTTCTGGTCTACCTGCTGCTGGAACACAGAGAGCGCAGGGGCGAGCTGTTCCTGCTGATGGTCAAAGCCCTTGTCTCCTCGGTATTCACCGTGGCCGCCTGCTCGGCCACCGCCCTGAAGCTCTGGGACGGAATCCAGCCCATCCCCCTTATCTGTCTGGCCATCGGCTGCGTGCTGCTGTGTCTGGCAGACGAGCATACAGGCCATGGCCTTGCAGCTACCATGCAGTCCAAAGGCAAACTGCTGTTTGCTGTCATCGTCGGCATCCTCCTGCTGGTAGGCTTTGCCCTGACCGCTTACAATCTGACCGGCCCCATTACACTTTCCGTCGGTGAATCGATCAGCCGCTCCGCCTATCCGGACCCCGACAGCTACACTCTTTCCGCCCACGGCGGCGAAGGGGTGACGGTAGCCGTCCGAAGCCAGAACCGGCAGGAAACCATGATGCACACCTACACCACCCTGTATCAGGGCGAGCTTGCTCAGGCCCAATTCACCGTCCCCGAAGACAGTCTGGTCGTCTACTTTGTCCTGACCTCCGGGCAGGATACGACGCTGGAACAGCTCAGCTACGAGAGCGATACCGCCTGTGGCAGGATCCCTCTTGGTTATCCCCTGCTGCCCGATTTTATCGCCAACCGCCTGCAGGGTCTGTTTGCCAACCAGAACGCCATTCAGCGCACCGTCTTTTTCGAGGATGGCATTAAAATTTTTAAAATGCGGCCCCTG
Organism: Oscillospiraceae bacterium; assembly: GCA_015068065.1. Lineage (GTDB taxonomy): Bacteria > Bacillota > Clostridia > Oscillospirales > Oscillospiraceae > Lawsonibacter. The sequence goes on from SVLE01000023.1 coordinate 4,135, forward strand.
TTCGGCTTTGGTATGGGCGCATTCATGAGTGTGGCTCAGAGCGTGCAGGACTTTTTTTATGAAACCCGCTATGTCCACAACCACTATATTCAGGCCCTGCTGGAAACCGGCCTTGTAGGCCTTGTTCTGTTCCTGTGCGTACTGGGTAGCTGTGCCCTGTGCATCTTAAAGGCCAGAAAAAAAGAGGACTTTCATCCTCTCACCCCCGCTTTAGGAGCTTCGCTTGTCTTTATGATGATCCATGCCGGGGTAGAAATGGTCTTTTCCGTCTACTGCTACTTGCCTCTTGCGCTGGGTGTGTTCCTGCTCATAGATCTGTGCTGCGGCCATGCGTTGCCCCGCCCCCAGGTGTCGGTGCGCACCGCCGTGTGTCTTGCTCTGGCCGTGCTGACGTTGGTCTTTGCCTTCTTCCTGAACCGCAATATGACTGCAAAGCGCATCACAGCTCAGACTCACTCCTTCTCCACCTTCGACAAGGCGGCCACCATGGACCCCTTTGAGTGGAAGGACTACGCTCTGAGCTATATCCTTAGCTCCACCAAGGCAGATATCACCGAGGACATCCGCCAGCGGGCCGAGCACTACGCTGACCGACTGGATTCCGGTTTCTCCAACATCGTCTATCTGCGTCTGACGGAATACTATCTGGCCACCGGCCGGGTGGAAAAAGGCATGGAAATGGCCAAGATCCATGCCGGTTACATCGCCTCCAGCGGCAAGGAATGGAACAATCTGATGCACTCACTGGCTCAATTCGGCGCCGCCGATCCCGTCTTTCTGGACGGCATGACACAGCTGATACAGATAATGGATCGCTGGAACGCAGAGCACATGGGCACCATCAGTCTTGACAAACAGGCGCAGGACTTTGTGGATTGGGTCCTGTCCCGCTAAAAAGAGAGGTTCGCTATGATACGGGAAAACCAGAAACTGTTGAATCAAATCAACGTGTTGACCGATGCCGCGATTCTTTTTGTGTCCCTGCCGCTGGCGTTCTTTATCCGATTTTACGTCCTGCCCGATGGCATCGCAATCATCCCCCTGTCGGACTATCTGCTGCTGGACGGTCTGCTGATGCTGACCCATCTCATCAGCTATGCGACACTGGGGCTGTATGCCTCTTTCCGGCGTGCCTCTCTACCCGGCGAGCTGCTGCGGCTGTGGTTTGCCGGTGTACTGAACATAACCGGGCTGCTCAGTATTCTGTTTTTGGTGTGGGAGGTGGATTATTCCCGTCTGACCCTCGCGCTCTATTTCCTGCTGAGTGTGACCTGCGTCAGCTGCAAACGGATCCTGCTGCGTCTGTATCTGCGCCGCCTGCGCCGGGCCGGCTATAATCAAAAGCATGTTGTCATTCTCGGCATGGGTAAAACTGCCCGGGATTATCTCACCGCCATCCGCACCCAGAGGGAACTGGGCTACCTGCCGGCGGGCTATGTTGCCCGGCAGCCCGTTCCGGGTATGGACGGGCTTTCCTATCTGGGAAATTTCGACCGGTTGGAGGATATTCTTGACCGGATCCAGCCCGATGAGGTGATCGCCGGTCTGGAGACCGAGGACCTTCCCCTCACCCCCCAAATCATCCATCTGTGCGAAAAGTTGGGACTGAAGCTTTCCCTTATCCCCTTTTACGCGGAATATATGTCCTCTACCCCTCAATTTGACTCCATTGGCAACATCCCCCTGCTGAACATACGCCGAGTCCCGTTGGACAACTGGGCCAACGCCTTTTGCAAGCGGCTTGTGGACATTGTGGGCTCTCTGGCCCTGATCCTGCTCACCTCGCCCGTTATGCTGGTGTGTGCCGTTGGGGTGCGGCTGTCATCCCCCGGCCCTGTTCTCTTCCGTCAGGAACGGGTGGGTCGGAGCAAAAAACGCTTTTTCATGTATAAATTCCGTTCCATGAAGATCAACGATCAGCAGTCTACCCGCTGGTCCACCGACCGGGACGAGCGCAAGACTCCCTTTGGCGCCTTCCTGCGCAAATATTCTCTGGATGAGCTGCCGCAGTTTTTCAATGTTCTGAAGGGGGATATGAGTCTGGTTGGCCCCCGCCCGGAACTGCCCCACTTTGTAGAGCAGTTCAAGGATGAGATCCCCCTTTACATGGTCAAGCATCAGGTCCGTCCCGGCATCACCGGCTGGGCGCAGATCAACGGTCTGCGGGGAGATACCTCCATCCGCGACCGCATTGAGCACGATATCTATTACATCGAAAACTGGAGCCTTTGGCTGGATATCCGGATTCTGCTCACCACAGTGTTCGGAGGAAAATTCAAGAACAGCGAGCAGCTGCGCTGACCGCAGACAAGGAGGTAATGGCGTGGAAAAGAAAATACTGTATGCCGCATCCACCCGGGCCCACCTTGTTCACTTTCATCTGCCCTATCTGCAGGCGCTGACCGAAGAAGGCTGGACCGTCCACGCCGCCTTTGGTGGCTCCGGCGAAGATGTTCCATGGACCGAGCGCAGCATCTGCCTCCCCTTGGAGAAGAAAATGATTGCCCCCGGTAACTTCCGCTGCGTCCAGATAGTTCGCGATCTTGTACGGGAAGAGGGTTATGACGCCGTGATCGTGCACACCTCTCTGGCCGCCTTTTTCCTGCGTCTGGGTCTGCTGGGCCTGAAAAAGCGCCCTGCTGTCATCAATATGGTGCACGGTTATCTCTTTGACCGCAACAGCAGCCTACTCAAAAAACTGATCCTGCTCGCCGCCGAGCGGTTGACCGCCCCCGTCACCGACCTTCTACTCACCATGAATGGGGAAGATTTTGATATCGCCCGGCGGCACAGGTTGGGTCGGCAGATTCTATCTGTGCCGGGGGTTGGTGTAAACTTCTCCCGTCTGGATTCCCCCTCTGACCCAGCCGCCCTGCGCCGCTCCCTGGGAATCCCTGAGGACGCCTTTGTTCTTTTGTACCCCGCGGAATTTTCCAATCGAAAAAGCCAGCGGGTGCTTCTGCGTGCCCTCGCCACGCTGCCCGCCAACTTCATGCTGGTCCTGCCCGGCACGGGGACACTTTTTGAGGCGTGCAAATCTCTGGCCTGCGAGCTGGGCATCCGTGCTCAGGTCCTGTTCCCCGGCTATGTGGAAGATATGGCCCCGTGGTATGCCATGGCCGATCTGGCGGTCAGCGCCAGCCGCAGCGAAGGCCTTCCCTTCAATATTATGGAGGCCATGCACTGCGGCCTGCCCGTTGTGGCCAGCGACGTGAAGGGCCACCGGGATTTGATCCGTGATGGAGAAACCGGTTTGCTTTACCCCTACGGCGACTGTCAGGCCTGTGCACGGCAGATCCTCCGTCTGGCCCGTGACCCGGAGCTGTCCGCCGGGCTGGCCCGACAAGGACAGGAAAATGTACAGCAGTACGCCCTGAACCGGGCATTCCCCAAAATCATGGATTGCTATCACGGTGCAATATCGTCCCCAGTATCCCCTTGACAAATCCGGCTGGGAAGTGTATTGTTTATAAAAATCTCTGCTGCCCGGCTTCACCGCCGGGCGGCACTGTTTCTTATGGAGGTATGGTTATGGACGCTGTCATTCACACTCTGGCTGGATTTAACTTCTGGTCGATCACCTTCCGCATCCTGCTTGCCACCCTGATTGGCGGCTGCATCGGCTCGGAGCGGGGCCGTCATGGCCGGGCCGCCGGTCTGCGCACACACATTTTGGTCTGCCTTGGCTCCACCATGACGACACTGCTGGGCATTTACTCCGTTCAGGTGCTGGGTCTTTCCGGTGATCCCCTGCGCGTTAGTGCTCAGGTCGTGTCCGGTATCGGCTTCCTGGGCGCCGGCACCATTCTCACCCGCAACCACACCCACGTCACCGGCCTGACCACCGCCGCCGGTCTGTGGGCCACTGCCTGTCTGGGTCTTGCCATCGGTATAGGCTGTTACTCCGCCGCTCTTATCGCGTGGGCGGTAATTATGCTGACCATCACCGTTCTGGCCCGCCTGGAGCGGGGGGTCAAACGAACCCACACGGATACATATTATCTGGAGCTGTGTGACATCAACCGAGTTAACGAGTTTTCCCGGGAAATGGGTTCTACCGCCCTCTCTCTGCAAGTTCTGCAGGCCCGCAGTCAATCTCCGGGCCATATTGGACTGGAACTGGTCACCCGGAGCACCACCCAATCCAATGAACTGTTGGAACAGCTGCGCACCCTGCCCTACGTTGCAATTGCCCTTCCGGTGACTGAAGCACCCGTATAAAGCGAAAAAACAGTCGATTTCCACCGGAAATCGACTGTTTTCGTTTATCCAAACCGTTTGCGTGCAAAGCCGCATTTCCGGCACAGTTCCTCCGCCGCCACACCCTGTTCAAATCCCCGGCAGATATTCTGTGCTCTGTGTCCGGCCAGGATATCTCCCAGTTCCTGTTCAAACACATTGCCCAGCGAAATGTCCCCCTCATGGTCCAGACAGCAGGGCACCACCGTGCCATCCCACAACACGCCAATCTGATCTTTCAGGCCGTAGCAGAACACCCGCTCTCCCCCATCCGGGGCAGCCAAATCAGGCCAGTCAAATTTATCCCCATACTCCAGATAAATTTTTTCTCCCAACCGCACACCCCGACGCTCCTGCCCCCACGGTTTTGGAAAGAAGTGTTCCAGATGCTGCAGGATCTCCGGGTTTCTTGCGTCCGCTCCACCTTCGTTCCACAGACGGTAAACGACCAGTTTCTTCCCCTGAGCCGCCATTCCAAAAGCAAAGCAGCCGTCCAGGTAGTCGTAAAAGGACATGTTCAGGTCATTAGCCTCAAAGGCGTGCAGAGAAATATTTATCTTGTGCAGAGCCGGTGCAGTCAGCAGCATTTCCTGCTGTCGGGGCAGCAGTGTGCCGTTGGTGGTCAGAATCACCCGGAAGCCTTTCTCCCCCGCCAGCATAAGAAACCGTTCCAGTTCCGGATGGCACAGCGGCTCCCCCATCAGGTGAAAATAGAGATAGTCCGTCCACGGCACCAACCGGTCCAACAGGCAGGCAAAGTGTTCTTCATCCATAGCTCCGGCCGGCCGCTTGGTCCCCGGGCAAAAGGAGCAACTCAGATTGCAGCGGTTGGAGATCTCCAGATAGACCTTTTGAAAGCGTTTCATTTTCCTCTCCTATACGAACACGGCAGCCGCGAAACGGCTGCCGTGTCTTGATTTAGAATTGGATATCTTCCAGAGGCACCAGATACTGCAGTCTGCGGCTCTCCAGCTCGTCCAGGTAGGAGCGGTCGCCGGACTCGTGCAGTGCCTGCAGGTAACGGTGATGGTTCTTCATGATCTCTTCGTTGTGGCGGCCCAACATGAGCATGGCGATGCTGGAGCACTGGTCGGCCGCACGTTCCAGATGGGTCAGCGCATCCATGAACACAAGGCCGGTATCCACCGAGCAGATTCCCTGGCGCAGGCGTGCGGTATGCCGATCCTTCAGCAGCAGCACCATGTCATCAATGACCTCTTCCAGCGGCTCAATGCGACGGGCCTCCTGCTCGTCATCATTTTCAAGGGCCTCCACCGTCAGATTCAGAATGCTTACCACCGCATCGCCCAGAATATCCAGTTCCCTCTGGGCACTTTCGGAGAAAGTCAACCCCTTATCATGCAACTTTTGAGCCATTTCCTCAAAGTTGGTGGCGTAGTCACCCACGCGCTCCACCGCGGGCACGCACTGCATCAGCATATTGAGCTGTCGGTTATCCCGATCGGTCTCCACATTCTGGAACAGTTCGATGAGGAAGTTGTCCGCATTATCGGCAAACTGATCCAACCGTTCCTCATAGCGGTAGATGGTCTCGGCATTCTTATCACTATACTCTTTGAACTGAGCAATCGCCAGCGCCACATTGTCCTTGGCGGCCCGGGCCATAACCGCCAGAGAGCGGCCGGCCTGACTCAGAGCCACAGCGGGAGAGATGAGCAGTTTCTTGTCCAGCGCGGCCAATTCGGGGTACTTGTCCTCCTCCTCGGGATCCTCTTTAATAATTTTGCAGGAAAGCTTGACCAGCCAGCCGGTAAAGGGCAGCAACACAATGGCCGTAATCAGATTAAAGATGGTCTGGAAGTTGGCGATCACACCGCTGTCCACCACACTCTCCCACAGGTTGGCCACAAAGCCCGCCCGACGCAGCAGGGTCATGCCGATCATAAACAGGACGGTACCGATGGTGTTGAACACGATGTGGACCACACCGGTGCGCTTGGAATTCTTGTTCGTTCCAATGGAGCACACCATGGCCGTAGTGACGCAGGTGCCCAGATTGATGCCCATGATCATGGGGTAAACCAGTTCAAAGGTAATCACGCCGGTGGAGGACAGCGCCTGCAGAATACCCACCATGGCGGAAGAACTCTGGATGATGACGGTAAGCACAAGACCAAGGAAAATGCTCAGCATGGGCATATCGCTGAAGTAAGCGATCATATCTACAAACATCTGGGATTCGGCCAGAGGTTCCACTGCGTCGGTCATGGCCATCAGACCGGAGAACAGGACGCCAAAGCCCAGGCAAATCATGCCCACATTTTTGGATCCGCTCTTGCGGACGAACATAAACAGGATGATGCCGATGCACAGAGCCAGAGGAGCCAGCGTGTCCGGCTTGAAAAAGGCCAGCAGGGAGTCGCCGGAGCTTTCAATGTCCATCAATCGGATGATCTGGGCCGTGACTGTCGTACCGATATTGGCGCCCATCACGATGCTCACTGCCTGGCGCAGATTCAGAATGCCCGCGCCAATCAGACCTACGGTCAGCACAATGGTCGCCGTGGAGCTTTGGATAATGGCGGTCACCAGTGTGCCGGTAAGCACACCCAGCAGTACATTCTGTGTCAGCTTACCCAGAAAATTTTTCAGCGCCGCACCGGAGCCCTGCTTCAGTCCGTCGCCCATGATCTCCATGCCGTACAGGAACATGGCAAGGCCGCCCAGAAGCTTGATGGCCGTCAGAATCGTTCCCATCATTGTTTTCCCACTCCCTTGTCAGTGTTGCATATTCTTGTTATCCAAAAAATATCGAATTTTAAGACATTATAATTATACCGCTAACACCAGGATTTGACAAGAAGAATTATGCCCATTTGGCTTGTTTATTCTCACAAAAAACACGCGGGTCCGCCAAATTGGCGTTCCCGCGTGTTCCTTCTACAAATGATTGCTTCTGCTTACTTTTTCTTGCCCTGAATCACGGCCATGCAGTCCTCAATCGGTGCTTTTTTGCTGATTTGCGTAATGGCATCCAGCTCGGCCGCAGTCAGAGAACGGGTGTTGATCATGCCGGCGTTGTCGCGCACTTGTTCGGGCGTTTCACACCCCAGAACCAGCGAGGTCACGCCGGGCAGATCTCGGATATAGGCCACCGCCATCTGGGGCAGGGTCATGCCGGCAGCCTTGGCCACCTCGTTGATGGCGTCCAGACTGGGCTGCATGAAGGAGAACTTTTCCGGAACCTTGTCCATGCACAGCATACCCTGCAGGAACACGCTGCGCACGAAGACGGCTACACCGCGCTTATGCAGCTCTTCCAGCAGGCCCCGCTGCACGATACGGGTATCCAGCACATTCATAGGAATCTGGATGACATCCATCCAGGGGCCCTTCTCCAAAAAAGCTTCGATATCCTCCGCAGTGTAGACGGAGCACCCCAAAAAGGTCAGCTTGTCCGTTTCGCGCATCTCCTCCAGTGTGTCGCGCACCTTCTCGTGGTGGGCGATCATCTGGTTGGCATGGTGGAACATATAGCCGTCCACCTTGCCCAGCAACTGACGGGAGGTGGCGATCTGCTGCTTCAGATCAGACACGGGATCATCGGACTTGAACACGAATTTGCTGATAACCTGCATATTGTGGTCGTGCGTCTTCAGATAGCTGCCCACCACTTCCTCGCTGTTGCCATAAGCGGCGGCGGTGTCCAGCACAGTCACGCCGGCGTCATAAGCCGCCTGCAGGATTTCATGAGCCTTCTCCAGACTGGGCTTGCCAGAGGTGTTGGCCATGCCATAGTCCAGACCCAGCTGGACAGTACCCAACGTAAACCTGGAAACATTGGTTCCCCTAATATTGACGCATTCCATGTTGTTTCGCTCCTTTTACGCGCTTACTTTGCCAGAGCCTCCTGGCACTTCTCTCTGATGGCCTGGAAGTTGCTGCCCAGGATGGCCACGTCAGCGGTCACGTTTACATAGCGATAACCCATGTCGTACAGATCCTTCAGGGAGCCGGGGCCGCCAACGGTGCCGGCGAACTTGCCGTACTTGCGGGCAACCTCAGCCAGCTTGACACGGGCCGCTGCCACGCGCTCGTCACGGGTGTTGGTGGGCACGCCCAGAGAGTGAGCAAAGTCGGCAGGGCCGAAGAACAGCATATCGATGCCGGGCACAGCGGCGATCTCCTCGATCTCTTCCATGGCCTCGAAGTCCTCGATCTGGATAACGGTCAGCCGCTCGTTGTTGGCATACTCGATGTAATCGGCCATGCCCATCTGGCAGAACAGACCGTCGGCGCAGCCGCCGTCGATGGCGCGGCGACCCAGAGGATGGAACTTGGTCATGCGGGCCACGTTTCTGGCATCCTCAGCGTTCATGACGTGGGGAACCATAATGGCGGCGCAGTCCATCTCCAGAGGACGCACGTGGTTGGAATAGCAGCCGCGGGGCACACGCACGATGGTCTCGGCGCCGTAGGCTTTGGCGGCCAGGAACACCTGGTTGACCTCGTTGTAATCCACGGGAACATGCTCCATGTCGGCCCAGACCAGGTCGAAACCGGCCATGGCAACCTGAGCGGCCACGATGGGATGGTGGATGTTCAGCTTGGCGGAAACGATCATTTCGTCGTTGCGCAGCTTGGCGATTGCTTTACTCTTGGGCTTGTTCATAATTAACACCTCATAAAAATATTTTTTGTTTTATTTGCATGCTTTTCAGCAGGTGTGCATTACTGCAGAGTGTTGAGCAGCTTGGATGCCTCATCAGTAAACAGCTCCCCCACGCCCTTGACGAAGCGGGAGTTGCGGGGCTCGTAACCGCCCTGATCATATGCCTCTGCGGTGGCGTAGTAGCCGCCGTTGCCGTTGGTGTGGCAGCACATGCACGTCACGGCAAAGGGAGAGTTTTTCCGCACGGACACGCCGATCTCGCAGAAGGGCTCGCCGGGGATGCCGATCAGGGCCAGACCGCAGAAGGTCACCGCAGAGATGACCATCTCCACATAGTCCAACTGCTCCTGCTCCAGCCGGCGCAGAGCGTAGGCCTCGGCCACAATGGGGGTGGACATCCAGGTCGGGCCGATCTCCTCCGCATCCTTACCCGCCTCATGGATGGCGATGATGCGCTCTGCCTCGGGCATCCGGGCGGGGTCGCGCTTGGTCTTGGCGGAAATAAAGGCCTGGCCGCACTTCAGACCGCTCTGACCGGTGGACACACACTTGTCCCACAGGGGCAGGGTGTACTCCGCCAGCCTGGTACCCAGTAAGATCGACTTTCCCGGATCGCCCATAATTTTGTTGGGCAGGGTTCCGCCGATATAGTCGGTACCCACCATCTGGCCCTCCGCGCCGTTGAGGAAGACACAGCGGACGTTGTCCTTTTCCTTCTCGATACAGTCGCGCATCACACCGGGGAAGTCGGCGGAATACTTGCAGCCGCCGATGTTGTCCGGGTGCAGCTGGAAGTTGACCAGTGCGATCTCCGGTCCCTCCTCGCGCTGAATGCGCACCAGCCGGACCGTCTCGTCCCCCTCGCTGGCAGAATGGTCGATGTCGGGGTCCAGAACCTTGGCCCAGGTCTGGTAGTGACCGTCCTTCATCTTGAACCGGCGCACATAGGTCAGGCCGGGTGCGATACCCTGCGCCCACTTCACGTCGGTGATGGGCTTCAGGTCGTCAATGGCCATCTGAGCCGCGTCGCACATACGGCGCAGCAGCCACGCGTCATACTGAGGGTCACTGGGATCCCGGGTGCCGTCCACCACGGGGGTGGTGTGGCTGTGGGTGTGGCATGTAAAGACCGCTTCCCGGGGCAGGCTCAGCTTTTGGGCAATCTGCACCGGCCATTCGTGGGCAGCGTTGCCATAAATGGACAGCAGATCGCACACGATGAGCACAGCTTTCTTCTCTCCCTCGCCAAAGGCCACGGCGTTAACATACAGGGGGTCCAGCACACCGTCGGCAATACGCACGGTGAAGTAGCCACCCAGATGGACGCCCAAAGGGGGGGTGATGTCCAAACGGGCAAAACCGGCAGTACAACTCTGCATTTTTCTCCTCCACAAAACGATTGATCTGTCCGTCTTCGGGCACACCAACCCATTCTCTGATAGTACATATTCTAAAATGAAATATCAAAAAGTGCAATAGCCAAACCGTTTTTTCTTTTCACATTTTAGGTGCAAAGCCCTGATTCACAAAGAAAACGGAGGACGGCAAAGCCGTCCTCCGTTCGAATGTCATGATTTAGCTGTTCAGGAAGCGCTCGTAAGCCTTCTGGGACTGCTCCAGCCACAGCTCGAGACCCATGCCGTGCAGGGTGTCGATGTAGTTCTTCCACTGAGCGTCGTCGTTGGGATCCAGCTCGCCGGAAGCGAACTTGGCGCGCATACCCTTGACATACTCCATGATGTCAACCTGCAGGTTGCCCAGGATATCGTTCTCCTCGTCATTGTAGACCAGAGTATCCACGTGCATACCAACCTTGGGCTCGGCAATAGCCATATAGCCCGCGGCGTAGTCGTTATTCTTCTGGGTGCGGTGCTCCAGCCAGGTCATGCTCTCGGGGGGGTTGGCAATAGCAGTGTGGTACTTGGTGGTGGGACCGTACTTGATCAGTATAGCTCGGGGGGTATTCCAGGTGGACAGATTCTCAGAGCCGAGCGTTCTGATCTGGTTGATGGCGGTGTCACCGGTGGCGTAATCCTTGGTCCACTCCCAGTCCACGCCTTCCTCGCCGTAGCGGCAGGCCATAGAACCGGCCTCGGTGGAGATCAGCTGCAGCAGGTTGAAGCACTCATCGGGATACTCGGTATCAGCGGTGATAAAGACGCCGGTGCCGGGCATGTAGCTGGTGGTAGGAGCGTAATTGAAGGGCATCAGACCCTCATACTCATGCAGCAGGGGGCTGTCATCATTGAAGGCGCTGGTCACGTGGCGGGCAAACACGCCCACCTTGGCCACGTTGTCCACGGGGGACAGGACGGACTTATACTCGGAAGTGTCGGTGATGGTCCAGGACAGGGTGGACAGCAGGCCCTCGCTTACCAGCTCGTTCAGAGCCTTCACGCCCTCGCGGTACGCATCGGTATCATAGGGAGAGACCAGCTTGCCGTCCACGTCATAGAAGAAGGTGCTGTCCTGCACATACTGCCAGTTGTTGATGATCCAGGCGGCCAGATCCCACTGGAGGTTGGCGGTCATACCCAGGGCGGGGATTTCGTCGGGCTTGCCGTTGCCGTTAGGATCCTGAGTCTTGAAGGCGCGCAGCACTTCAACCAGAGCCTCGTAGCTGGTGGGCATCTCCAGGCCCAGGTTGTCCAGCCACACCCGGTTGATGTATACCTGGAATTGGGGCAAGTCGGTCTCACTGACCATCACAGCGGGATAGCCGTAGATGTTGCCGTCGGCCACAGTGATGGAGCGCATCATGAAGTCATAGTGATCGGGGCCGTACAGCTCCTCGCAGCGCTCGCGGTAGGCGGCGGTCAGCTTCTCGTCCTCCAGATAAGGCTTCAGGTTCAGGAAGTAACCCTCAGTGCCGTAATAGGTCTGCATCTGCTTGTTCAGCTTGGAGAAGCCGAACAGGATGTCGGGCAGCTTCTCGCCGCCGGCGACCATGGTAGACAGCTGGGTGGGATAGTCGGAGTTGAAGGGCAGAACCTCGATGTCGTAGCCGGAGTTCTCCTCCAGCCAGCGGGTAAAGGCGTTGTCAGTGTCATAGGAGATCACGCTGGCGCTGTTAGGCACGCCGATGACAATCTTGACCTTCTCGCCATCGGACTTGCTGACCTCGCCGCCGGTCTTGCCGCAGGCGGCCAGGCCCAGCACCATGACCACGCTCAGCAGCAGAGCTGTCAGTTTAGTGACTCTTTTCATTCTTCTTTCCTCCATAACAATTGATTTCGTTCGAGGCAGTCGTCATACTCACCTCTTGGGTCTTTATTATAACATTCCTATTTGTTTTTTTCAAGCTACACTTTAACCCCTCGGTTCAGTTTCGCATAAAACATGAAGAACGCAGGACGGCAAAGCCGTCCTGCGTTCAAAGGTCATTATCTTAGCTGTTCAGGAAGCGCTCGTAAGCCTTCTGGGACTGCTCCAGCCACAACTCGGTATTCATGCCGTGCAGGGTGTCGATGTAGTTCTTCCACTGAGCGTCGTCGTTGGGATCCAACTCGCCGGAGGCGAACTTGGCGCGCATGAGCTTCACGTACTCCATGATGTCAACCTGCAGGTTGCCCAGAATGTCGTTCTCCTCGTCATTGTAGACCAGAGTGTCCACGTGCATGGGGGCGTACGACTCGGCCAGAGGCATATAGCCCGCAGCGTAGTCGTTGGTCAGCTGGGTACGGCGCTCAATCCAGGTCATGCTCTCGGGAGGATTGGTGATAGCAGTGTGATACTTGGTGGAGGGTCCGTACTTGATCAGCATGGCGCGGGGGGTGTTCCAGGTAGACAGGTTCTCGGAGCCGAAGTTTCTCAGCTGGACAACAGCAGTATCACCGGTGGCGTAATCCTTGCCCCACTCCCAGTCCACGCCTTCCTCGCCGTAGCGGCAGGCCATGGAGCCGGCCTCGGTGGAGATCAGCTGCAGCAGGTTGAAGCACTCATCGGGATACTCGGTATCGGCGGTGATGAAGGTGCCGGTGCCGGGCATGTAGCTGTTGGTGGGAGCGTAGTTAAAGGGCAGCAGAGGCACATACTCGTCCAGCAGGGGGCTGTCGGTATTGAAGGCGCTGGTCGGGTTACAGGCGAACACGCCAACCTTGGCCACGTTGTCCACGGGGGACAGGACGGACCTATACTCGGCGCCGTCAGTGATGGTCCAGGACAGGGTGGACAGCAGGCCCTCGCCCACCAGGTCGTTCAGGGCCTTCACGCCCTCGCGATACTCGTCGGTATCATAGGGCAGGGTCAGCTTGCCGTCCACATCGACGAAGAAGGTACCGTCATTCATAGCCTGCCAGTTGTTGATGATCCAGGCAGGCAGGTCCCACTGGCGGTTGAAGGTCATGCCCATAGAGGGGATCTCGTCAGGCTGACCGTTGCCGTTGGGGTCCTGAGTCTTGAAGGCGCGCAGCACTTCCACAAACTCTTCGTAGTTAGTGGGAACTTCCAGTCCCAGGTTGTCCAGCCACACCTGATTGATGTACACCTGGAACCAGGGCAGGTCGGTCTCGTTGACGGTCACGGCGGGGTAGCCGTAAATGTTGCCATCGGCCACAGTGATGGAGCGCATCATGAAGTCATAGTGATCGGGGCCGTACAGCTCCTCGCAGCGCTCGCGGTAGGCGGCGGTCAGCTTCTCGTCCTCCAGATAAGGCTTCAGGTTCAGGAAGTAACCCTCAGTGCCGTAATAGGTCTGCATCTGCTTGTTCAGCTTGGAGAAGCCAAACAGGATGTCGGGCAGCTTCTCGCCGCCGGCGACCATGGTGGACAGCTGGGTGGGGTAATCGGAGTTAAAGGGCAGGACCTCGATGTCGTAGCCGGAGTTCTCCTCCAGCCAGCGGGTAAAGGCGTTGTCAGTGTCATAGGAGATCACGCTGGCGCTGTTGGGAATGCCAACGACGATCTTGACCTTCTCGCCGTCAGGCTTGCTGGTCTCACCGCCGGTCTTGCCACAGGCGGCCAGGCCCAGCACCATGACCATGCTCAGCAGCAGAGCTGTCAGTTTGGTGACTTTTTTCATTCTTCTTTCCTCCATAACAGTTGATTTCTTTTGAGGCGACCATCCTCACCTCTTTTGGGCTTTTATTATAGCATTCTTTTTCCTTTTCCGCAAGCTTTTCTTTGCTGTTTTGTGTACAGGAGTTATTTGTCCTTGCGGGGCAATGCCTTCCTCCGGTATTTCCTGTCCTGCCACGGAAATGTTTTCGTTTATTTTTGCTTTAGCACTGGCCTTTTTTATGTTTATACATTATAATGTTAGTTGTTGCGGTTTATCTCCCGCCCTCTCCACTGAAAGGAGCCCTGTATGAAACAAACTGCCAAGCATAAAATCATGGGATTTATGGACTTTGTGATGTACACCGCAGGACTGAACCTGCTGTTCCTGCTGTGTTCTCTGTCCGTGATCACTGTAGGCGCATCCCTTACCGCCCTGTATGCCGGTCTGCGGGCCATGGTCAAGAAAGAACCCTGCTTTCAGGCCTTTTTCTCTGCCTTCCGCAAAAGCTTTGCCCGGGCCACGCTGCTCTGGATCATTCTGCTGCCCCTGAATGCAATGCTCATTTTCAACGTCTATACGATATGGTATTATCAGGTGGACGGCGCCCTTCCCGCCCTGCTGCTGTCCGGGTTTTTCGCCCTGCTGCTGCTGTCCATTACCACCATGATTTTCCTGTTCTACTCCCGGTTTGAGGGTTCTGTGCTTCAGCTGGTGCGTTACGGCGGCACCATGCTGCTCAGCTACCCCCTGCGGGGTCTGCTGATCAGTGTTCTGCTGTGGTTTCCTTTCGGGCTGGTGGTCGTCTCTCCCATGACTGCACTGTTCTTTGGGGTGCTGTTTCTGTTTTTCTACTTCGCGGTGGTATCCATCGCCGCCATCTGGCTGATGAACCACCCCTTTGCCAAATTTGCCCGGGAGGTACTTGGCATGGATGTTCCCACCCGCTTTGAATCTACCGACGAAGATCTCAACAAATAAGGAGGCACACACTATGATTATCGATCGCATCGAAAACGCAAGCCAGTACTTCTGTCTCGGCCCTCAGTGGGAAACCGCTTTGACCGCCATGCAGGAATACGACCCCGCCAAGTTCCAGAGGGGCGAAAAGATCATGCTGGACCACGGCGTGAAGCTGCTGCAGTTCGAGCCCGGCACCAAGGCCCGCAGCGACGTGAAGTTCGAGGCGCACCGCAAGTTCGCCGATGTCATGTTCTTTGCCGACGGCGAAGAGAAGATCGCCTGGAAGCCCACCGCCGACCTGCAGAACATCACCAACGAGTACACCGAGGAGATGGAGGCCCTGCTGGCCACCGTGGATGAGGACGCGCTGGAGATCCCCATGAAGCCCGGCCTGTTCATCGTCTTTCTCCCTCAGGACGCCCATGCCCCCGACATCGCCATCGGCGCGCCCGCGTCCGCCCGTCGCATTGTGATCAAAGTCCCTCTGGACTGAGAACAATATATCAATCAAATTAAAATCATAAGAAAAGAGGCAGTACTTATGAAGACTCCCAACTTCCCCCTTGGTGACAAGGAACTGAAGATCGGTATGCTCGGTTTCTCCGAGGGCAACGCCCACCCCTTCTCCTGGAGCGCCATGTTCAACGGCTATGACAAGGACGAGATGAACAAGTGGTGTGCCAAGGACTATCCCGCCATTCCCAACTATCTGGGCAAGCAGCCCGCTCACACTCTGGGCATTCCCGGTGCCAAGATCACCCATATCTGCTTCACCGGCGACGAGGACCGCACCATGGCCGAGGGCTGTGCCAAGGCCACCTTTATCCCCAACGTGTGCGACCGCCCCGAGGAAATGATCGGCCAGGTGGACGCCGTGATCTGCGCCACCGACAAGGGCTTTGAGCACGTGGAGCGCGTGCGCCCCTTCATCGAAGCCGGCATCCCTCTGTTTATTGACAAGCCCATGACCGACAACGAAGAGGATCTGCGCACGCTGGTCAAGTGGCACGACGAGGGCGCCAAGTTCATCTCCTCCTCCTCCATGCGCTATACCAAGGAGCTGGAGCCCTACATCCAGAACCGTTACGAGATCGGCCCCCTGCGCTATATCCTCTCCCCCATGGCCAAGTACTGGGAGAACTACGGTATTCACGCTCTGGAGCGCATCTTCCCCCTGATCGGACAGGGCGTTGAGTGGGTGGAAAACATGGGCACCAAGGAGCGCGGCATGGTCCACATGTACCACAAGGACGGTATCCACGTGGATATGCCCATGGGCAGAATGGCCTCCCCCGGTGCGGTGGTGTGCGGTGAGTACTCCTCCAAGATCATCTCCTCTTCCGACTCCTACTACCCCTTCAAGAAGCAGCTGGACGAGTTCGTGAAGTGGCTGCGCACCGGCGAAATCGACTATCCCTTCGAGGACACCATCGAGATGGCCAAGATCATCATCGCCGGCATCCGCAGCCGCGAGGAAGGCGGCCGCCGCGTCTACCTGTCCGAGATCAGCGAGCGCTAAGGAGGGAAAACCATGAACATTCTGGACTCTTTCTCCCTTGCCGGGAAAAAGGCTCTGGTGATCTGCCCCGAGCATATGTACGGCCCGGAGCTGGTTCAGGGTCTGATCGCGGGCGGCGCCAAGGTCTGGGTTGCCGGCGCGAAGGACACCGGGCTGTCCGGTGTGGAGGGATTCTTCCCCTATAACCACACCGATGCCGTGGAGGCTGACAAGTTGGTGGACGACGCCGTGGCTCAGATGGATTCCATCGATATCATGGTGGAAAACGTACTGAACATGGACACCGTCCCGGGCTGGAGCCATGACTTCGCCACCATCAACGCCCAGTGCCAGGTGACTATGCGCGGCATGATGAACACCGTCATGTCCGTGGGTCGTCAGATGGCTGCCCAGGGTCACGGCAGTGTGATTCTGGCCACCGACTACGGCGCTCTGGTGGGCTATGATGCCCAGAGCTACGCCGACTGCCCCGACTTTGCTGACAATGATTTCTCCCTGATTCGCGGCTTCATCAAGGGCTCCTGCGTCAACTACGCCCGTCAGACCTCCAACTATCTGGCCGAGCACGGTTGCCGCTGCAACTGCCTGGCGCTGAGCCCCATCGCCGGCAAGCAGCCTGAGGCCTTTGAACAGGCCTTCATCCGCCACAGCCAGATCAAGCGTCTCATCACCGCCGAGGATATTGCCGGCGCGCTGGTTTTCCTGGCGTCCGACGCCTCCGGCTTCATCACCGGCCACACCCTGCCTGTGGACGGCGGCTACACCGCGAAGTAAGGAGGAATTGACTATGGATACCTTTGATCTGTTTTCCATGAAGGGCAAAAACGTCCTTATCACCGGCGGCCGTCAGATGTACGGTCTGGGTGCCACCCTGGCTCTGGCCGATGCCGGTGCCAACCTGTATCTGGCCAGCCACTCCATCGAATCCGCTCAGGCATTCGTGGATCAGCTGAAGGAGGAAAAGGGCATCAAGGTGCAGGCCGTTGCCTTTGACCAGGGCGACATCGGCAGCATCGAGCAGATGTTCAAAACCGTCATCGAGGACGGCGGCAGTCTGGACGCGTTCATCCACTGCAGCCGCATCATCCCCCGTTCCTCCATGCCCCCCCGTCCCAACGGCACCGCCTGGGACAACGCCGATGATGCCCTGGAAACCAACGTGCACACCAACTCCGCCGCCTCCATCTACATGATGCAGCTGGCCGGCGAGCAGATGATCAAGCAGCGCAGCGGCTCCATCGTGGCCTTCGGCTCCATGATGGGTCTGATCGGCGTGGAAAAGCACAACTACGACGGCAATCCCAATATGGCCGGCGGTGCTTACGCCCACTCCTACAGCGTGGACAAGTCCGGTCTGGCCGCCTGGGTGCGCCATGCCGCCAGCTACTACGGACAGTACGGCGTGCGCGTCAACGCCGTGTGCCCCGGCGGTCTGCAGTCCGACCGTACCAACCCCGTCTTTGCTCAGCAGTATTCCAAGCACACCCAGCTTGGCCGTCTGGCCAATCAGGACGACGTGCGCGGCCTGATCCTGCTGCTGGCCTCCGATGCCGGCGCCTATCTGACCGGCCTGAACATCCCCATTGACGGCGGCTACACCGCGATCTGATCTCTCTGCGCCCGCTAATATACCACACTTCTAAAAACGGACAAGTTTCTTTGAAACTTGTCCGTTTTCCGTCTTGACGGCAGTCTCACGCAGGCATAGAATACCAATAAGAAAAGGAGGCTGATTCCATGAACCCCGATATTCTGGCCAAAATGGACGCTTTCGCGCTGGAACGCCTTGCCGACTTTGTACCCGATAAGGTCTTTGACTCCCATGTGCATCTTTATGACGAGCATTTCACCACTTACTATGCCAAAAACAAGACTGCCGACGCTTTGGAATGCTTTGACTGGGAGCGCTATCAGAAGGATATGCAAAGTATCCTTCCCGGCCGCACCATCCACGCCAATATCATTTCCTATCCCGACAAACATATGGCCTCTGATGTGGCCAAGCGCAACGCCGGCGATGCCTTTACCATCGCCCAGCTGGAAAAGGATTCCCTCAGCGTGGGCGAGATCATGGTTCTCCCCACCGACACGGTGGAGGAACTGGAAAAGCGCCTGACCCACCCCCGCATCAAGGGCTTCAAGTGCTATCATCTGCTGGCAAAGCAGGACGGTCCCACCTTCCAGTGCCAGACCGATGAGTTCCTCCCCGAGTCCGCGTGGGAGGTCGCCAATGCCCGGGGTATGGTCATCACCCTGCACATGGTGCGTGATGCCGCCCTGTCCGACCCGGATAACCTGAACTACATCACCACCATGGCCAAGCGCTATCCCAACGCCACCCTCATTCTGGCCCATGCCGCCCGCTCCTTTGCAAGCTGGACCGGCTTTGAGGCAGTGGAGCAGATCGCCCATCTGGACAACGTCTGGTACGACTTTTCCGCCGTGTGCGAGTCCCCCGCCATGTTCCAGATCCTGAGAAAGGCGGGCCACAGCCGCTGTATGTGGGGCACGGACTATCCCATCAGCCAGTGGCGCGGCAAGTGCCTCTCTCTGGGCTCCGGCTTCCAGTGGCTGTACGAGAAGGAGCTGGAAGCTATTAAGGCCCCCGGCGCCTGGCACATTGCCACCGAAACCCTGATGGCCCTGCGCCAGGCCGCCGATATGGCTAATCTTACCCCCGCCCAGGTGGAGGACGTGTTCTATAACAACGCCACGCGCCTGTTCCACGGCAAATAATCCAACATAAAAGCGGAGTGTCCCGTAAACACTCCGCTTTTCTTATGCCCTGCTCTGCCGTGATATCAGGGATTTTGTTTCTGTTTTCCCCCAGGAATGCATATACTTCACCAACGATGAAAACGGAGGTCTTGTTTCATGTTGAAGAAACCCGGAACGGTCAAAGTCCTGCTACTGAAGAAAAAATGGTGGTCCGCCGCCCTTTGCCTGTGTCTAGCCGCGGTCATGCTGTACGTGGTCAATTATCCACCCGCCGTGGGGGCGGCCGCCACCAGCCGTCAGCTGCCTATTTACTGCGTCCAGCGGGATCAAAAAATGCTGTCTATCAGCTTTGATGCCGCATGGGGAAACGAGGACACCCAACAGTTGATCGATATTCTGGGTCGCTATCAGGTGAAAGCCACTTTTTTTGTGGTGGGTGACTGGGTGGATCGTTATCCGGAGTCAGTTAAGGCCCTGCATGACGCAGGACACGAGATCATGAACCACTCCAATACTCATGCCCACCTGCCCCAATTGTCCGCACAGCAGATCACGGACGATCTGAACGCCTGCAACGACAAAATCGAAGCGGTTACCGGCGTTCGCCCCACCCTCATTCGTCTGCCCTACGGTGATTATGATGACAACTCCATCCGCACCATCCGTGCCATGGGCATGGAACCCATCCAGTGGGATGTGGACAGTCTGGATTGGAAGGATCTGTCCGCCGCAGATATCAACAAACGAGTCACCTCCAAGGTCTGTCCCGGCTCCATCGTCCTGTTCCACAACGCCGCCAAGCATACTCCGGAGGCTCTGCCCGGCATTATTGAGTGTTTATTGCAGGAGGGCTATACCTTTGTCCCCATCTCTCAAATCATCCTCACCGGCGACTATACCATTGACCACACGGGCCGGCAGTGTCCGGCATAACCCAACCCAAAAGAGCTCCGCTGAACATCAGCGGAGCTCTTTTCATGTTCCTTTCAGCTTGTCTTTGACCCGACTGCCTTAATGACCCATACCTGACCCAGGTAGACAAACCCGGCCCATCCGCGCAAGCGGATGGGCCGGGTTTCATCTGTTTTCGTTTGCTGTCAGCCGGAATCAGTTGATCTTTTCGCAGAAGTTCTTAAAGAGCTGGGCCACTTCCGCGCGGGTAGCGTTGCCTGTGGGGTTCAGAACGTCACCGCCACCGATCATCAGCCCGGAGCCCACTGCCCACTGCATGAACTCCTTGGCCCAAGCAGAAACAGTATTGCCGTCGCTGAACGCACTCAAATCGCCGCGAGCGCTGGTGTCCAAACCCTTGAACTTGGCGTAGTTGTAGAGAATGGTCGCAATCTCCTCGCGGGTGATCTTGCCCTCAGGCTTGAACACATCGCCATAACCGGAAATCAGCTTGTTAGCCACACCCCATTCAATTGCGTTGGTATACCACTTGCCCTCAGCAACATCGCTGAACTTGCCGGTGTAGGAAACAGCTGGAGTTCCCTCCAGGTTATACAGCACCTGGATAACCATGGCGCGCTCCATAGAAGCGTTGGGAGCAAACAGGCCACCGCCGACGCCGGACATCATCCCGTTGGATACAACGTAGTCCACCGCAATGTGGTACCACTGGCTGCGGTCCACATCGGTCAAGTGGGCGCTGGAACAGTTGGAGGTCGTACCGTCGCACTCAAAGGTAACGGTAATGGCAACCATGCCGGCAGGCATCTTGAATGTATACTTGTTGCCGCTTACCTTAGTCAGCTCAACATCCTTACCGTCCTTGTCGGTAACGGACAGGGTCTTCAGCGTGTATCCATCATCGGGATCGATGGTTACAGTAATGCTGTCCCCCTTGCGTGCAGACTTCCGGCTGATGTTGACACCACCATTTTCGGCGTCTTCCACGATGATGCTGTAGGTAGTGCCAACATAACCACCGCCTCCGCCGCCACTGGAACCACCACTAGTGGAGGTCCACTGTGCATAAATGGTGGTGTCAGCATTAAAGACAGTAGAGGTTGTAATCTCGTTTCCTCCGCTTGCTGCGGTATACCAGCCCTTAAAGGTGTATCTACCGCTACGAGTGGGAACAGGCAGAGTGGTCAGCTTGCCCTCGGCATTCGTTTCGGCGCTTGCCGGGGTTACAGAACCACCATTGGCATTGAATGTGACGACATATGTGGTAACGGGAATATCCTCATATGTAGCGGTCACATTAACAGCCTCAGCAGGCATGGTGAAGGTCGCAGTCGCGGTGGTCTTAGAGCCGGAAGTGAAGGTCAGACCATCAGCACCGGTCCATTCCTTGAA
>SVLE01000063.1 GCA_015068065.1 Oscillospiraceae bacterium
GTTCCCCAGGAAGTCATAGACTGGTATAAGACCGCACTGGGTCACTCGCTGGATCTGAGACGCATCAAGGAGGCAGAGACCCTGTATAGGGTTCCTCGTGAAATCCATGTGGAATTCCAAGATCTAGATAACAAACTGCTCCAGAGCCGCTTCGCCAATCCCCATAACTGGGGCAAGCCCCAGGCCGCTCTGGAGAAAGATGCCTTCGCGCTGGAAGATGCGGCAGGCATTGTCCCGCCCTACGCCCGTGCTACGGCGGAGCGGGTCATCACGCCCCTGTTCCAGAAAGCGGAGGCACTTGGCGGCGGCGATATGCCTCTGAATCGCGGCGACCTCATCATCGTGGACGGCAAGACTGTCCGGGAAAAGATGTATGAGGATTTCATGGCCACCGGTCAGGACAGCAAGCTGTTCAATAAGTTCTATAAGAAAAACCTAAAGCAGATGACCAGCGAATACGTGGCCGCCGGATTGATGGCAGGCAAGCGAGTGGAGGCATTCATCCCTGATAGGGATGGCCGTATCCAAGCCGAGCCGGTGCAGATCACCAAGACCGGCTATGAGCCGTCTCCGCTGAAGAAGGTGACGCTCAATGCGTGGGAACGCTTCTTTGCCAGACGCGGATTCTTCAAAGAGAAGGTGGCCAAGGCGGCCGAGTATGAGCGCACACTTGCAGCAAGAGAGCGCGTTAAGGCTGCGAATGTTACCGCAAAACTGGTGCTGGACGGCGGCGCGCAGACCCATGTGAAGGATCAGTTCTTTGGGGACTGGAAGCGGGAAAATGGCGCGCTGCCCAGCGGTGTACCAAACGGTTACAGTGTGGATCGCTCCGCCTTTACCACCACAACCATCTGTGCCCTTGCCGCAAAGGGTTACGCCGTGGCAGATCTCTTTGACCCCACTAAGCTGCAGGCCGAAAAGCAGGCTATGGGCTGGGAGACCATCCATCGGATGCAAAGCGGAGACCAGAAGTGGATGGGAGAGACCCTCTTCCACGGCCAGCGTCTGCTGATGGACTATCTGGATCAGGCCGCCCGCACCGTCAACGTGCTGGATGAAAAGCAGCTGTTCAGCGAGGAGGCCAGACACCTCTTTGCCGTGTCCCGCACTGCTTTTGATGCCAGTCAGGAGAAGTCCCGCTGCAAGGCGGAGTACCATGCAGCTGCTGAAGTCCATGCTCCCGGACAGGGCAAGGCTGCCGCGCAGGAAGTGGATGACCGGGTCAACACCTCCTGTATGCTCTTCGACTTTGCCGCTAAGTCCATGGAGGCACGCACCCAGTTTGCGGGCGGTATTGTCTCCGACGTTCACAACAGTCTGAATCATGTCGCCAACTTTGAGGCCGCCAAACGCCTCTACGGCCAGAAAATGCAGGCCAATCCGGAGGTGCCTGTCACCAAACAGTTCACCATCTCCACCATGGGCGGCTTCTACGGCTACACCCAGATGATCAGAGGAGACAAGAACTATCAGGCTCTGATCAAGAGCTTGAAAACGCCCGAAAACCAGCGCGCTTTTGGCCATGGATTATTGAGCGGACGGGTGCAGGAGCGTATGCATATCGAAGCCGACATGGAGCACTTTAAGTTTGGTTTCCGCTTGGATGCCCCTTCCAAGGCCGATGTCAAGCAGGCAGAACAGGGCCAGACTGTACAGGCATTGGATCAGAAGAATGCTGCCAAATCCATGGGCGGCGGCCGCACAAAATAATCATTTTGACCTACTGGATGCCCTGTGATTCCACAGGGCATCTTTCTTATGCAAAAACGGCAGGATTTCAGCAGAAACGACGCTGTTATACCGTCAGCGAGCTTGCTACAATATATTTAGAAGACTATCCTTATAGGTAAGGAGGCGCGATCTATGCCCAATTATGATACATATTCCCAGTACCGCATCCCGCTGAGTGCGGAGGAGAGTCTCGGTATGCCGGAGGCTGAGGAGGCTCTTGCCCGCATGGAGGCAGATGTCCTTCGACCGGACAGCGGACTGAAGCGGGATGGCGTGGGATTCCGCTACGATGGCGGCGACTTTATACCCAACCCCGTGATCGTGGAGCACATGGGTATTGCCATGCAGCGGGCGGAGACCCAGTTCCGGGGCTGGCCCGCCATGCCCGAAGATGCCAATGTATCACTGCGTTTCCCAGGTGTGGATCCTGTAGGCAAGTACAGCGTCATCGACATGAAGGTGGCACAGCGGGTCGCGCACATCAACGCCACGCTGGAGAGCCGCGCTCCGGAGGTGCAGGAATACGCGCGCTCCCTTTTGAGTGCTGTCCGTACCAATCCAGAGGTAGGGCAGATGAACTTCATGCTGCAGGAGACGGCTAAAAAACACCGCATCCTCACCCGTGCCAGCAAGCTGTGCCTGGATCCGGAGGGGCGCAGACTGCTCCACGAGCAGAGCCGTATGCTGGAGACAGATCTGGCCGCTGAGCAGTTTGACAAGTACCTTCAGGGCATCGAGTACGCCGCAGGTGTCAAGACCGGCCCTGTCCCCCCCGAGGTCAGCAGCTTTTACCGTGACCGGCTGCAGATGCCCCTGAACATGGAGCGCATCAAGCAGGCTGAACAGTTGGACCACACACCTCGTGAAGTGGCCGTGGAGTTTGAAAATCTGGACAACAAGCTGCGTCAGGCTCAATTTGCAAACCCAAACAACTGGGGCAAGACCTCGACAGAAGTGAGTCCGGAAGCCATCGACCTGGGTGAGGCGGAGAATGCCGTTCCTCCCTATGCCCGGGCAACCGCCAATCGAGTCATCGACCCGCTTTTCCGGGAGGTGGAAGAAATTAGCGGTGAAACACTGGCTGCCAATCGCGGAAACAACATCATCATCGATGGAAAAACCGTAGGGGAAAAAATCCGTGAAGACTATGTCGCCGCCGGAAGGGATCTTCAGGAATTTGACAATTTTTACCGGGCCAATTATCGGCAGCTCACTGGTGAATATGTGGCGGCCGGCCTGATGGCGGGCAAGCGCATCGAAGCCTTTGTTCCCGACAAGGACGGCCGCATCCCCAACCAACCGGTGCAGATCACCAAGAAGGGCTATGAGCCGTCTGCCCTGAAAAAAGTGACCCTGAACGCCTGGGAACGGTTCTGGTCCAAGCGGGGCTTCTTCAAAGAGAAGGTGGCTCAAGCTGCCGAATACCAGCGCATGGTCGAGGCCCGGGAGCGGGTCAAAGCCATGAACGTGATGGATAAGATCCAGCTGCAGGCCGGAACCATGGCTGCCGTGAAGAATCAGTACTTCGCCGACTGGAAGCGGGAGAACGGCCCGCTACCTACAAGCGTCCCCAACGGCTACAGCGTCACCCGTTCCGCCCTCACCACCACGGCAGTGTGCGCTATGCTGAGCCATGGTTATCCCGCGCAGGATGTGTTTGACCCCACCAAGCTGCAGCAGGAAAAGCAGCAGATGGGCCGGGAGGTCATCCGCCGGATGCAGGCCGGTGACCAGAAGTGGATGGGTGAGACCCTGTTCCACGGCCAGCGGCTCATCATGGACCATGTGGACCGTGTGGCGCAGACCGTCAATCTTCTGGACGAGAAGCAGCTGTTCAGCGACAGAGGAATCCCGCTGTTCTTTATCACCCGCACCGCCTTTGACGCCAGCCAGGAGTGCTCCCGCTGCAAGGAGGATTTCCTCGCTGCTGCCGAGCGCTATGCTCCCGGCCAGGGTACGCAGGCAAAAAAAGAGGTGGATGACCGGGTGAATACGGTGGCCGGTCTCTTTGATAGCGCACGGCAGAGCATGCGTGACCGCGTTGCGATGGCTGCCACAGGACAGGTTTATGCTCCGAATGCGGTAAAATCTGTTTTGAATTACGAGGCTTTGCGTATGGGTTACGCTCAGGCAACGGCTGCGAACCCCCAGACGCCCATGTCAAAGCAGCTCACTATCGACACCTTCGGCCCTTATATGGGCTTTTATGCCATGGCCAGCGGATCCAAGGGGTGCCGCGAGTTGACCGAGCAACTGGGAAGCAGCGTGGAGGCACAGAAAGCTTTTGGCCGGGATTATATCGCTGGCCGGGCGCAGCAGAGGATGCACCTGTCGGTAGATACGAAGAAACTCCAGTTCGATTTCACTATGGACGCACCCT
>SVLE01000064.1 GCA_015068065.1 Oscillospiraceae bacterium
GAAAAAGGTATCGTTAGAACGGCAATTCGCCCGTTTACGGGCTGTGGGGCAAGTGATGCAGGCGAAATAAATTTCGGTGCCTCTTTAGAGGCTTGCCGGTAAAAGGCCCTTATAGGGCCAACTCAAGCCACCGGCTTAGCCGGTGGTTATGACTTGGATGTGAGACTGTGAAACAACTGGAATTGACGCCGCGCCTGCACGCGGTCGCTGAACTGGTACCCGACGGTGCGTTTCTTGCAGATATCGGAACGGACCACGCTTACCTGCCCGTATGGTTACTTTTGGAAGGGAAGATAGCCCATGCCATTGCTGCTGACCTGCGGGAGGGGCCCCTGGATCGTGCAAAGCTGACGGCGAAGGAATACAATTGCACAAAGAATATTACCTTTCGCCTGTGTGATGGGTTGTTTGGTATCGCGCCTGAAGAAGCCGATACCATCGTGATTGCCGGTATGGGTGGCGAGACCATTGCCGCCATCCTGGATCAGGCTGCCTGGACAAAAAATGAGTCTTATACCCTGATCCTGCAGCCTATGAGTGCGCAGAACGATTTACGCAGATGGCTGTGGCAACAGGGGTACGGCATCAGAAACGAACAAGTTGTCCGTGAAGGTGATAAGCTTTACAACATCTTATTTGTAAGATATGGCTGTGCACGTGAGTTATCGATTGGAGAAGAGTGGGCAGGCTGCCAAAGTCCGGATATGAAGCAGGAACTGAGAGGGGAGTATCTGGCCCGACTGTTAGAAAAGACGGACCGGGCCATAGCCGGTATTTCCCGGGGAAAAGGCGAAAAGGACAACGCACGGTTGGAGGAACTGCGTTTGGTTCGACAGACGCTGGCTGAAATGAAGAAGGAGTGGGATGCATGGCAACAACCATAAAGGACATATATCAGTACATTGATTCCCTTGCCCCGTTTGAAACGCAAATGGATTTTGACAACGCGGGCCTGTTGGTAGGGAGAGAGTGCGCATACGTTGATAAGGTACTTGTGTCTCTTGATATTACCACACCCGTGATCCGGGAGGCCGTGAACATAGGCGCGCAGCTTATTGTCGCTCACCACCCCGTAATTTTTAACCCCATCAAAAAGGTATCGGATACCGATATGACAGGGGAGAAGGTGTTGATGCTGGCCGAAAACCGCATCGGTGCAATCTGTGCGCATACCAATCTGGATGCAGCTCAGGGCGGTGTGAACGAACTGCTTGCCAAGCGACTTGGCTTGACCGGTCTTGAGCATCTTCATATGGACGGCGAGGACAGGGAAGGGCGGACCTACGGCATTGGTCGGGTCGGAACTTGGAATGCCAATATACCGCTGACTGCGAAAGACTTTGCCGAAAAAGTAAAACAGGACCTGAATGCTGCCGGTGTTCGTTATGTGGACGCAGGAAAACCAGTCTGCCGTGTGGCGGTAGGGGGCGGATCCTGTGGAAGCATGCTTCGCGATGCAGTGGCTGCCGGCTGCGATACCTTTGTTACCGCCGATGTAAAATATGATGTGTTTCTGTCCGCTATGGAACAGGGCATCAATCTGCTGGATGCAGGACATTTCGCTACAGAGGACATCGTCATGCGGCCGTTGGCAGATCTGCTTCAGACGGCATTTCCTCAGGTAACTGTGACAAAATCTACGGTCCATAAGGAAGTTTTTGCAAGTATCTGATGGGTTTGTGTTGCAATATTCTATTGCATATGTTATAATACCACCGCTTTTGAATTGAATTAGAAGGGAACGATACCAATGTCCGGACATTCCAAGTGGCATAATATTCAGAAAACCAAGGGCGCGGCCGATGCCAAGCGCTCTCAGATCTTCACCAAGATCGCCCGCGAGATGATCGTGGCCGTTAAGACCGGCGGCAGCGGCGACCCCGCCAACAACTCCCGTCTGGCTACCGTCATTGCCAAGGCCAAGGCGGCCAACATGCCCAACGACAATATTAAGCGCACCATCGATAAGGCTCTGGGTGCGGGAAATACCGACAACTTTGAAAATGTGGTTTACGAGGGCTATGGTCCCAACGGCGTTGCCGTCATTGTGGAAGCGCTGACCGACAACCGCAACCGCACTGCTCCTGAAGTGCGCCATCTGCTGGATAAGTACGGCAAAGGCTTGGGTGCCACCGGCTGTGTGTCCTGGTCCTTTGACCGCAAGGGTGTCATTGTCATGGAGTCCGAGGATCTGGATGAGGATACGGTCATGATGGACGCGCTGGAGGCCGGTGCCGACGACATGCAGGCCGATGACGAGGTATTTGAGGTTTACACCGATCCCGATGTCTTCAACGACGTTGTTGCCGCGCTGGAGGCCAAGGGTTACGCCTTCCTTGAGGCCGGTGTGCAGATGGTTCCCCAGAACTACGTTACCCTCACCAGCGAGGATGATATCAAGAATATGGAAAAGCTCATTGACTATCTGGAAGAGAACGATGACGTCCAGAACGTCTACCACAACTGGGAGCAAGCCTGATTCTAACATAAACCCCCTTTCCCGTTCCGGGAGAGGGGGTTTGCGCATAAAAACAAGCATAAATTGTGCCCGTTTGCGAGCGGTTAAAGAATGGTTATGTAGAAACGTGCACCTGTTTGTGTTATAGTAAGCCTATCTAACCGACAGGGAGTGGTACCATGAAAAAAATCACATTTGCAATCCTTGGTATGGGAAACCGTGGGACCCAGTGTCTGCGCAGGCATTTCAAATATCAGGACGAAATGGAAATCACCGCCATCGCAGACAACCGCAGAGTGCGGTTGGATTCCGCCAATCGCCATCTGAATCTGCCGGAGGATCGGCTGTTTGACAGCGCGGAGTCTCTGTTTTCCGCACCGCGGCTGGCTGATGTGCTGTATATTGCCACACCGGATGCCGCACACAAAGAACACGCTGTGGCCGCCATGGCAAAAGGGTATCATCTGCTGCTTGAAAAGCCCATCGCCAACACTCTGGCAGAGTGTATCGAGATTGTAGAGGCCGCCCGTAAGTATGACAGAAAGATCATCGTGTGCCACGTGCTGCGCTATACTGTGTTCTATCAGGAAATCAAGCGGCTGATCAGCGAGGGTGCCCTTGGCAAGGTTGAAAATATCGTTGCTTCGGAAAAAATCGGATATTACCACTTTGCTCACAGCTATGTGCGTGGCAACTGGCACAAGCTTTCCGATTCCAGTCCCGCCATTCTGGCCAAGTGCAGTCACGATATGGACCTGATGCTGTGGCTGACCGGTCAGAAATGCACCAAGGTTAGTTCCTTCGGATCACTGGACTATTTTACCGCTGCAAACTGCCCCGAGGGTGCGCCGCCGCGCTGCTCCGACGGCTGCAAGCATGAAGATTGCCCCTTCCATGCGGTCAAATTCTACAACTCCCGCATCCCCGGCTGGCCCAGCAATGTCCTGCATCCGGACCCCACCGAGGAGAATCTGCTGGAGATCCTCAAGACCACCGATTACGGTAAATGTGTATTCCAGTCGGACAACGATGTGGTGGATCATCAGAGCGTCAACCTGCTCATGGAGGATGGCTGCACAGTCAGCTTCACCATGTCCGCCTTTAATGGGATTCAGGATCGCTTCATCCACGTTATGGGCACCAAAGGTGACGTTTACGGCGATTTGCGCAGAAACAAGCTGGAGGTCCAAATCTACGGTCAGGAGCCCTATACCATCGATTTGACCACCCTTTGCGACGACTTTACCGGCCACGGCGGCGGCGATTCCCGCATGTTTTACGATGTTGTCCGCTTCCTGCGTGGCGATGACTTTGACACCAGTGCCATTACCACTATTGAGCGCTCTGCGGAAAGTCACTATGTGGCCTTTGCCGCGGAACAGTCCAGACTGATGGATGGTCAGGTGATTGACCTTTCTTCCTTTGTAGAAGAGGCTGAAAAAAGCGCAAAATAACACAATAACCACCAAACGCCCCTGTGCGCAAGCACAGGGGCGTTTTTCCTGTAAAAAGGACCGCGGCAGTTTCCTGTCGCGGCCATGGTGCAAGTAAGCCTGTAAGCCGGGTTCTGTCATTCAAGACAGCCATCTATCTCGACGCACCGTTGCCGATACGCTCAAGCCGCCTCCCCGGGACGGCCGGGCCGGCC
>SVLE01000065.1 GCA_015068065.1 Oscillospiraceae bacterium
AAATGGCATCGATCTGCCGCTTTTCCATGTTCATTTCAAAAAGGTTTTCCAAAATCGTTCTCCTCGATTCAGTAAAAGCTGGGCGCAAAGGCCGGTGAAAATGCCGGTGACGATGGAAATGGCCACCATGATGGGCAGGTAGAGGGCCAGGGCCGGGGTACCGGAAAGGATGATGGCCATGGCCATTTGGCCCACGGAATGGGCCACGGCGGCCAGCGCGCCGCAGACCCAAAGCTGCTTATGGGTCAGGATCCGGCGCAGGAGCACGGTGGTGAGGATGGAAAGGAGGCCGCCGGCGGCGGAATAAAAGACGGAGCTGAAATTGCCGGCGAATACGGCGCCGAGAAAAATGCGGCAGGCCAGCACCGCGGCGCCCTCCCGGGGGCCGATGGCGAAGACCAGGAACACGGTGACGATATTGGCCAGACCCAATTTAACGCCGGCAATGGGGACCGGGGCGGGGATCTGGGCTTCCACCATGAAAATGGTCAGGGCAATGGCGGTGAACAGCGCCAATAGGACCAGTTTTTTCGGTTTCATCTTCCTCACCACCTTTCAAAATGATATCATAGCAAATTTCCGCAGGAAAGTAAAGGGCGGCGGGGGAAAAAGGCCGGGCAGCGGAGGACCGCTGCCCGGTATGTATCAGGGAAGATTCAGTTTTTTGGACATCAGCCGGGTGGACAGAAGATAACCGCCCAGGATGAGGGCCAACTGCCAGACCAGGGTGACGATACCCGTGGTGATGACGGTATTTTGCATATACTGTAGATAGGCTTCCGGGTCGGAGGAGGCCAGAAGGTCGGCGCTGTTGAGGGACAGAACCACGGAAACAATGCTGCTGACGATACTGCTGCCCCAGGACAGCGCGTAGTAGATGCCGATGGCGGCCAGGATCTTGTGCTTTTTGGCGATGGTGGCGCCGACGGTGAAGCAGGTCATGGTGATCACGATGCTGTAGGGAAGGGTGACGATCATTTGAAGCAGGTAAATGACAGTGTAACCCTTGCCGCCGTCCGGAAGGATATCTTCGAAGATCATGCCATAGTAGTCAAAAACCTCCAGGACGGCGTCCATTTCCGGGACACCGGCAATGCCGATGAGGAAAAAAGCGGCAAAACTCAGGATGACGGTCAGGAAAGAGATGACCAGCCAAATGAGATTGTTCAGGGCGGCGGAGAGGAACACCTGATGGCTGCTGACCGGAAGAGTGAAGGTCAAATAGCCTTCGTCGGTGAATTTGTGCTTGTAAAACCGGACCATCAGAAGGATGCTCATGGCGGCAGCGCAGATCACCACAGCCAGTAACATGAAAACGATGGAGGCGCCCATGGAGGCGGTCAGGATCTCGGGGATCTCCTCGCCGTAAGTGAAGAGTAGCCGCAGGATGATGCCGGCCAGGATGCCGACGCCCAGGGAAGCCAGAGCCAGCAGACCCTGGGTGGGGGCGGTGGCGCGCCACTCGTGTTTCATCAGCTTTCCAAACATACAAACACCTCCCGGAACAGTTGGTCAAGGGTCTTGCCGGAGGCTTCCCGCTCCTCGTCCACCATGCCGCCGCGGATGATGTGGCCGTTATGGAGGAAGAGGTAATTATCCAGCACCGATTCCACATCGGAGATCAGGTGGGTGGAAATGAGGACGGTGGCCTCGGGATCGTAGTTGTTGATGATGGTGTTCAGGATATAATCCCGGGCGGCGGGGTCCACGCCGCCGATGGGTTCATCCAGCAGGTAGAGCTTGGCCCGGCGGGACATGACCAGCACCAACTGGACCTTTTCTCTGTTACCCTTGGAGAGGGTGCCGAAGCGGGCGGTGGGGGCGATGTTCAGCATCTGCAGCATATGCTCGGCACGGGCCCGGTCGAAGTCGGCATAGAAATCCTGGAACATATCCAACTGCTGGCGGACGGTCTGCTTGTTGCTCAGGTAGGTGCGGTCCGGCAGGTAGGACACCAGGGCCTTGGACTCGGGGCCTACGGGATTGCCGCAGATGGAGATGGTGCCGGCGCTGGGGGTCAGAAGGCCGGCGCAGAGTTTCAAGAGGGTGGTTTTGCCGCTGCCGTTGGGACCCAAAAGTCCGACGATGCGGCCTTTGGGCAGGGAGAAGCTGACGTTTTCCAGAGCTTTGAAGGCACCGTATTTTTTTGTCAGGCCCTGGACGGACAATACATGATCCATAAGTTACACCTCGTCATTCTTGAGAAGTTTGGCAGCTTCCTCCAGCGTCAGGCCCACCTGGGCCAGGAGTTCGCTGCATTGCTGCACGGTGCGGCGGATGGCTTGCTGCCGGAGCTGATCCAGCACCGTATGGTCGCCGGTCACAAAGCGGCCCATGGTGCCGTGGCTGACCAGCAGGCGCTCCCGTTCCAGTTCGGTCAGGGCCCGCTGCATGGTGTTGGGGTTGACGCAGGCCTGGGTGGCCAGTTCCCGCACCGAGGGGATCCGGTGGCCGGCCTCAAATTCGCCGGAAAGAATGGCCCGGCGGAAGTGGTCTGCGATCTGCTGATATACCGGCTCGCTGCCGGTGAGATTCCAACGCATAGCATACCTCCTTGTATTATTAATTCGTAGTTTTAGAGTCCCTAATCAGGGATATATGCTACACTGTAAGGGATGCTGTGGATAGGTTCACCACCTCCTACCGCAAGACGGTTGAAAAAAGGCTCCAACCACAGCCCTTTACAGTATTGTTAATCAGTTAGATACCGCCAGACGGTTTATGTGGAACAAGGTTACAAGAGTAAAGTGTCCTGTGGAACCAGCATCAAATAAACATACCGGAGGTATTCATCATGATCTGTGTGGGTATTGACGTTGCCAAGGACAAACACGACTGCTTCATCCTCAGCTCGGAAGGCGAAGTCCTGGCAGATGTATTCACCATCCCAAACAACGCAGAAGGCTTTGGCAATCTTCTGCACACCATTCGCAGCTACTCCCGTCCAGCAGATAAAATAATGGTAGGACTTGAGGCTACCGGACATTACAGCTACAACATTCTTGGGTTTCTTCTTGACTGCGGCCTGCCAACCTATGTCATAAACCCATTACACACCAATCTCTACCGGAAAAGCCTGACCCTTCGAAAAACCAAGACTGACCGGATTGATGCAAGAACGATTGCGACTATGCTCATGTCTGATGTGGACCTCAAGTCCTACACAGACACATCATATCACAACGAAGAACTAAAGTCACTAACCAGATACAGATTTGACAAAGTTCGTGAACGAGCAAAGTTGAAACAGTCTGTTTCCAGACTGGTCACAATCCTGTTTCCTGAACTGGAAAAGTTAGTCCCTACGCTCCATATGGCTTCTGTTTATACGCTTCTCAGCGAATTTCCAGACGCCCACCAGATTGCTGCCGCACACCTGACGCACTTGAAAACTGTGCTGTCAGATGCCTCCAAGGGCCGCTATGACCGTGATAAGGCCATTGAAATCCGGGATGCAGCCAGAAGCTCCATAGGTTCCAAGATGCCCGCTAAGTCCTTGGAACTGAAACATACAATCCAGTTGATCCAAGTGTTAGATGCAGAGATCGAGGAAATTGAAACCCAAATCAATTCAATCATGGACGAAGTCCATTCTCCTATTACAACAATCCCTGGTATCGGCACTCGCATGGGAGCGATGATCTTGGCTGAGGTTGGTGATTTCTCCAACTTTGATTCTGCCGACAAGATCCTAGCTTATGCCGGCATGTCGCCGTCTACTTACCAGTCAGGACAGCTTACAAGCAACTATGCACACATGGAGAAACGCGGATCTAGATACCTGCGCTATGCCATCTTCAATGCCACAAAGTATGTCTGTATGTGGGACCCAACCTTCGCCGCTTACCTTGCAAAGAAACGGGCCGAGGGTAAACATTATAGCGTTGCCATATCCCATG
The DNA here is from genome assembly GCA_015068065.1 of Oscillospiraceae bacterium. GTDB lineage: Bacteria > Bacillota > Clostridia > Oscillospirales > Oscillospiraceae > Lawsonibacter. The sequence goes on from SVLE01000065.1 coordinate 3,900, forward strand.
CTGCCAAGAAGCTTGTGCGACTGATCTATGCCATGGAAAAGTCAGGAAAGCCATACAGACAGGCAGCTACCTAACAACCAACTCAATCCTTTTGCAGAGCGCCGCCAACGACGCTCTACTTGTCATGCCGTTTTTGTGGTCACAGCTATTTCTGCAGCTTTTTCTTTTGGGGGCTTGACTTTTAATAGTTAGTCTTTT
>SVLE01000024.1 GCA_015068065.1 Oscillospiraceae bacterium
GGAGGTCACTCCAGAGCGGGTGCAGGCCTTCTATGTGCCGGTGGGCAAGGGCATCTCTTGGGCGCCCGGTGCGTGGCACTATGCCCCGTTCCCTGTGGGCGGGGATGCCACCTGTGCGGTTATTTTCCGTGACGGTACCGGCGGGGATGATGCGGTGTTTGCCACTCTGCCCGAACCCATGGGCCTGTGCCTATGACCGAATGGGAGAAGTGCCGGGCCGGTCTGTTGTATGATACCACCTTCCCCGAACGGGAGCAGGAGCATTTGCGCTGTGCGGATTTGTGTTATGATTACAATCACACCCGCCCGTCAGATACCGCCCGACGGAAAGAACTACTGTGTCAAATTTTTGGCAGCGTGGGTAAGCAGCCTTATGTGGAGCCAAATCTGTTTTGTGGGTTTGGCTACAACATCCATGTGGGCGACTTCTTCTTTGCAAACAACAACTGCGTGTTTGTGGATCCCGGGGAAATCACCTTCGGAGACTATGTGTTTATTGGCCCGAACTGCGGATTTTACACCGCCGGACATCCGCTGGACCCTGTACAGAGAGCCAAGTTCCTTGAGTATGCCAAGCCTATTTCCGTAGGCAGTCATGTGTGGATTGGTGGCGGAACCACGGTATGTCCAGGGGTGACGATTGGCAGCAATGTGGTCATTGGTGCCGGTTCCGTGGTCACAAGGGACATTCCGGACAACGTGGTGGCCTTTGGCAACCCCTGCCGGGTGCAGTGCGAGCTTGCGGCCTTTGATGAAGAAGCGGCTGCATTAATAAAGCAACAGTGATATACTGTATACGAAACGTCCGGAGAGAAAGCAGAAGTAGTCAATAGTCAGAAAGCCTGAGCCACCAGTTCTGTTCTGAACAGGACTGGTGGCTTTCCTTTGCCATGAAACAGGCATAACCATATTACATTGATGCGGCGTGTACCGTAAGAGGAGGAAAGCAACCGTCTGAGTAAGCGCCGGACCGATACCATGGTGTGACGGGAAAGGGACCATTGAGGCTTACAAACAACTGCAAATACTTTACTTTTAAGGTGGAATGTGGTAGGCTTTTGTTGAAATTTCTCAACATTTTACCGTTTTGTAAAATTTAAAATAAGCGCACAGGTGCAGAGGAGGGAGAACATGGCGTTGATTGCAGCGGGACTGCTTGCTGTCATCCTGACATATTTGGTGCTGGAACGACGTCGCGCCCTTCGGAATCGAAGCAAACTGCAGCATGTGATTCATGTAAACGGAATCCGGGGAAAGTCTACGGTTACCCGGCTGATTGATGCGGGGCTTCGGGCCGGCGGCTACAGGGTGTTCTGCAAGACTACCGGAACTGTTCCCATGACCATCGGAACAGATCATGTGTCCCGGCCTTTGCTCCGGCGTGGGCGGGCCAATATCAGGGAGCAGCTTGATATGCTCCGTTTGGCGACACAGGAGAATGCCCAAATTCTGGTCTTGGAATGCATGGCAGTAGACCCCACTCTGCAGCGTGTAGCACAGCATGAAATGGTGCGGGCTGATATAGGTGTAATTACCAATGTGCGCTTGGATCATACGGCAGAAATGGGAGAGACCCTGGAGGAGATTTGCGACGCTCTGTCCAACACCATACCAAAGAACGGCGTTCTGTTTACTGCGGACGAGCAATTCTTTCCACAGATTGCCCGCAACGGGGCGCAGATTGGTTGCCATACAGAACTGGCCCGTCCCAACGGAAATGAACCAGAGTTTGAGTTTCCGGAAAATCTGGCTCTGGCGCTGTCCGTCTGCCGTTATTTGGGCGTCCCGGAAGAAACTGCACTGAGGGGAATGCTCCATTATCAGCGGGATCCCTATGCGCTGTCTTTGTACCATTTGCCCGGCGGCGGGGTCTTTGTCAACGGCCTGTCCATCAACGACCCTCAGTCGACCCAGCTGGTGTTTGAGCGGCTGACAAAACGGTTTGGCTGGGACAGCGAGGCACTTATCCTCCTGATCAACAACAGGCCGGATCGCGGCTACCGCACGGAGCATATGGTCATGGTAGCCCAGGTGCTGCAGCCGACCCGGGTATGGCTGCTGGGCGCATCCCAGCGAACAGCGGCCCGGGCTATTCTGAAAAAGGTGCCCCAGTCTGAGATCTGTCGCTTTTCACGGGTGGGAGATCTTCCGCTGGATCAGATTCCTCAGGGTAAGGTGATCTTCGCAGTGGGGAATGTGGCCGGACCGGGCCACGAAGTAATGAAACGGGTGAGAGAGGAGGGGGAGGAATATGTATCATGAGGTTGTCCTTGCCGGCGTGGCCGTCAGTCTGCTTTTTTCCGAACTGACCGGATTGTCACCGGCGGGACTGGTAGTCCCGGGATATATCGCGCTCTCCCTCCAGACGCCGTGGCGGGTACTCTATACCCTGCTGGTTGCCACACTGGCCTGGGGCGCTGCGCGCCTGCTGGAGCGCTGGATGATTTTGTATGGCCGGCGGCGCTTCGCGGTTTTGATCCTGTTATCCTTTTTGATTAATGAGGTGCTTGTGGGGGGCGGTATCCTTCCCTATGATCCGGGCATGATCGGTGTGCTGGTGCCGGGGATCATTGCCAACGAGCTGGAAAAACAGGGCGTGCTGAAATCGCTGCTGTCTCTGGCTGTCGTAGTGGGTATTCTGGTTCTGCTGATGATGTGGCAGGGAATGAGGGTGTTCCCTGTATGAGAAAGAAAGAAAACACCGTTCTTCGCCTTATGGCGGCAGTTCTGGCTCTGTTGACATTGTCGGCGTTTTTGACGTACCAAAGCGCAACCTTGAGCAAAAACGAGTATTACGAAATCCAGGTGGAGGCCGCCGGGCGGCTGGAGCGATACTTTGCCGCAGTACGAGGCTACAGGGAGGAACTGGGGATCCCGCTGAGCGAGGACGATATTCACAAAACCGGCATGATCGGACTGCCGTACACCGGTATCACCACAACCTCGGGCGCGTTGGAGGCCAAACGGACTGCCGCATGGCCCGATATGGCGGCGCTGTGTGTGCGTATGCTGTTTGAGGCAGGTGTCCGCCCGGGAGACACTGTGGGAGCAGGCTTTTCCGGTTCCTTCCCCGGAATGAATCTGGCTGTGGTGGCGGCCTGCGAGAGTATGAACGTGGAACTGGTCTGCATTTGCTCTGTGGGCGCGTCCACGTATGGAGCAAACAACCCGGAACTGACCTTCCCCGAGATGATGTACCGCCTGAATCAGAGCGGTCTAGTCCACACGCAAAGTGCGGCGGTGACCATGGGTGGCCATCAGGATGTTGGCTCGGATATGGATCAGGAGCTGGCCGATCAAATCAGACAGCGACTGACTGATTTGGGACTGGATTTGGTGGAAAATGCCGATTTTCATGAGAATCTGGAGCTGCGGGAGGCGCTTTACCTGCAGGATGGCCCAATCAACTGCTTTGTGGCTGTTGGAGGGAACCTGACCTCTCTTGGCCGGGGCGAGGCGGGGGTATCTCTGGGGCAGGGGGTGCTTCATCCTGAACGATCCTTGCGGGTCGATGCGTCCAGCGGTCTGGTGCAGCGCTATCTTGCCCGTGGGATTCCGGTCATCAACCTGCTGAATGTCAAGAAAATTATGGCTGACTACAGCATGCCCTACGATCCGCTCCAATGGCCCCCCATCGGACAATCTGCGGTATACAGCCACATTCGGTATGAAAGTGGCTGGATCCTTCTCGGCTTGGGGGGGACAGCTGTGCTTTTGTTCCTTTGCCCGTGGGTGAGGCACCGGGAAAGCAGAGTGCCTTTGAAGAAGCAAAGCAGAAAGGATAAAAACCATGTCAGATAAAGCGTTGAAAATTTTGATGATCGATGACGATGACCAGATCCTCTTTGCACTTCGTGCGGTATTCCAGTTTCAGGGATGGGCATCCGTTTCCGCCGGGGACGTGTTGGAGGGGCTGGAACTGTTTCGCACAGAAGCTCCTGACCTGGTGCTCATTGATTATCACCTGCCCCGCATCAATGGGATCAAAGGGGTTGAAATGATTCGTGAACTGGATGCCGAGGTGCCGATCATCGTTTTTACCATTGACGAAAGTCAGGAAGTGGCAAATCAGTTTATTGAGGCGGGTGCCAGTGATTTTGCCCTGAAGCCCATCAAGGCTCCGGATATCATCAGCCGCATTCGGCTGCACATCAGGCTGCTTGAAAGTAATAAGCGGCTGAACAGTAAAGATGAGATGCGGCGCCCTGTCTCGCGGGCGAAAGGAATCGGCACGGTTACGCTGGAATTGATTCAGAGTGCTTTCCGAACAGATGCCGAGTATCTCACGGTTGAGACCATCGCCGAACGAACCGGGCTTGCCTATCAAACGACCTACCGTTATTTGCAGCACATGGCCTTACAGGGGCTGGTGGAAATCAGTCAGAACTACGGAAAGGTTGGTCGGCCCAAACAAAAATACCGACTGAAGCGGCAGCGCAGTTCCGTTTAAAAAAGAGGGTGGATGGGCAGTGAAACAACATGGAAAGATTTTGCTTTTAACCGTCCTTGCAATTTGTCTTTCGCTGGTGAGCTGTGGGAAACAGGGTCTGGATTCAGACCCGGAGCAGTGGCAGTTGGATGACTTTGAAAGCTGCTTTGAGGAGTGTTTTGACACAGACAGGGCAGAATATCTGCTGTTAGAGGGAACGCAAGAGGAGAACACCGTCCGGGTCCTGCGAGGAAAAGAGGCTGGCCCCACCCTCTACATTGTGGCCGGAGTTCACGGCGATGAGACGGCCGGATGGATGGCGGGAAATCTTTTGAAGCAGGCCACGCTGAAGGCAGGAACACTCTATATTATCAGTCCGGCCAACACCTACGGTGCCGGGCAGAATCAGCGCAAGACCAAGTCCGGCCGGGACCTGAACCGAAACTTCCCGGGAGACTCCGACGGCTGGGATGCTGAGCGCATCGCGGCTTCCATCTATGCAGATATTCGGAATAAGCAGCCTGAGTTGGTTTTGGACCTGCATGAGGCGATCGCCAAAGAGGACGACTATGCGGCTTTGGGAGCAAACTACGACGCTTTGGGCAACTCCCTGATCTGCCAGTCTCTGGATGGAATCGGGGAGCTGGTGCTTGATGCGCTGCTGTCCTCCGAGGCGGGGACGCTGTGTTCCGGGGCCCTGACACTGTATGGCTCTCCCCCAACGGGAAGCTTGAACCGGACAGTGACAGAGGAACTTGGCATCCCTGTCATTACTGTGGAAACGTTGCGTGCCGAGTCGTTGTCGCAGCGGGTTCAAAACCAACTGGAACTGGCGGCATTCGTGCTGGAGTACTATGGAATGCGATAAGCTGAGGAAGGAGGCTGCGGGGTGAAGCAGGAGACTCAAAAGCAACACCTGTTCCGTCTGGTTGCGGTGGATAAAAAAGAACTACTGGTGGGAGTCACCCTTATCGTGGCAAGCTTTTTCATGCCGCTTATGTTCAACGTACATAATTTCTCGGTACTAAAATGCATCATGCGGGCCCTGCACCAGACGGAGAAACTTGACCTTGTTGCCGCAGCGGTACAGCTGGTCACCCTGAATTCAATCCGTGGCATCCCTCATTATGTGGGTGCGTATTTTGTGGGCGAGTCCCTGTCTTTTCGAAGGAAAGGGCACTGGGCGTGGCCGGTGAACTCTCTGATCATTCTGGTGATCCTACTACTGACCTATTGGGGGATTGGCGCCATTCACGGAATCCGCTATGACTTTGGTCTCCCGGCAGTGCTGGTATGCTTTTTTGTGTTTTTCTTCCGCAAACTCCATTACCGCTATATTTCCCAGCCCAAAAAGGCCAGCATGATCGTGCTGGTTCTGACGGCCTGCCAATTTTTGGACATCATGCCCATCATGAGCAGATTCCCTGTGGGACGTGGAGAGACTTCCGTGGACATCAAGATGGCCTCCATGATTCTGGAGGCCGATACGGCACTCAACACGGCTGGCACAGCAGGAATGCTGCTGTTTGTGTCCTTTGCGCTGGTAGTCTTTTTTCATCTGCGCGAGGAGAACAGCCTGAAAGAAGTGAATTTTCTCAGGGAACAGAACCAGATAATTCTGATGCAGGCCCAGCTCAATGAGATGGAAAACCGTACCCATCAGGAGATGCAGTATTTGGTCCATGATTTGAAGTCACCCCTGACTGCGGTGCAGACACTGGTGGGTGTACTGAAAATGGAGGGGGAGAAAGAGCGGCGGGAGCGGGATGTGGAGTATCTGGACTACATCGAAGATACCGTAGAGCGCATGAGCAGGATGATCTCTGAGATTCTTTATCAGGACCAGCCGGCCCTTCATACCACGCAGGAACTGGTTGGCATCGCTCTGGCACAAAGTTCGGTAAATGACTATGCGGATTATATTCGCGTGGACAACCAGGTGCCCGAGGCCCTGGTAAATGCCAACCGTTTCCTGTTTCCGCGGGCGCTGGTCAACCTGATTGAAAACTCCGCACGGGCCATGGATGGGCAAGACCAGCCGGAAATTTTACTGCGGGTAGATCGATGTGGGAAAAAGAGCATCGTTTTCACCGTACAGGACAACGGTATGGGCATTGACGCACAGCAGCTGAAGACCGTTTGGAACCACGGGTTCTCCGGACGTCAGTCCAGCGGACTTGGGTTGCCCTTTGTGCACAATGTGGTGGAGCGGATGAACGGTAAAATTCGTATCAAAAGTGAAGTGGGACAAGGAACCAGCGTTCAATTGGTCCTGCCGGAGGAGTCTGTCGGCAGAGATTAAAAAGAGGAAACGCAGGCGCGGAAGGGAACGGTTCCTTCCGCACCTGCGTTTTTAACATATTTTTTGTGCCCGGAGATAAATATGAGAAAAAATTGACTGACTTACTGTGCAAAAAGTATAATTTATATATATCATGCAGTCTGGATTGCTGTATTTTGAAGGGGAACAAGAAGAAATGGGATGTCTTTTCCAGACTGTGGATATAGAAGATCCCAAGAAGAATTAGGAGGTAAAAAAATGAAAAAGGTTTTGGCGCTGATCCTGGCTATGGCCATGGCCCTGTCCCTGGCCGCCTGCGGCACCCCCAGTGGTCCCGCGGTTTCCGATCCCGTTGAGGACGAAATCTGGTCCTCTACCGACGAGAACGGTAATCTGAAGCTGACCGAGCGTGATGATGTCGGTGAGAACGGCATGGTCACCACCGCCAACGTGTATGCCACTATGGCCGGTCTGGAAGTTCTGGAGCAGGGCGGTAACGCGGTTGACGCCGCTATCGCTATCTCTTACGCTCTGGGTGTCTGTGAGCCCAACGCTTCCGGTCTGGGCGGCGGCGGCTTCATGAACATCCATATGGCCGACGGCAGCGAGCTGGTCATCGACTATCGCGAGGTCGCTCCCATGGGCCAGGATGCTTACACCTGGCTGGACGAAACCGGTGCAGTCAAGAACAACGGCACTGCCAACTCCGTTGGCGGTCTGGCTACCGGCGTCCCCGGCACCGTTGCCGGTCTGGAGTACGCTCTGGAGCACTACGGCTCCGGCAAGCTGACCCGTCAGCAGATCATGCAGCCCGCCATCGACATGGCTCGTGAGGGCTACAAGGCCGGCGGCACTCTGGTTGGCGCTATGAACGACTACTATGACTACATGGTTACCGATTACAAGGTTCTGGGTGACTACTACCTGAAGGACGGTATGCCTTACGAGATCGGCGACGTCATCACCAACGAGGATCTGGCTAAGACCCTGGAGCTGATTGCTGAGGGCGGCAAGGACGCTTTCTACACCGGCGATGTGGCTCAGGCCATCGTTGACACGGTTGCTTCTTACGGCGGCGTGCTGTCCATGGAGGATCTGGCTTCTTATGAGCCCGCCATCCGTGAGCCTGTTAAGGGCACCTACCGCGGCTACGAGATCGTTTCCTGTCCTCCCGCTTCCTCCGGTGGTACTCACATCGTTGAGGTTCTGAACATTCTGGAGAACTATGACATGGCTTCTCTGGGTGTGAACACCGCCGAGTCCATCCATCTGTGGTCCGAGGCTCTGAAGGCTTGCTTCGCTGACCGCGGCGCCTACATGGCCGACACCGCTTTCGCTGATGTGCCTCTGGCCGGCCTGACTTCCAAGGAGTACGCCAAGACCATCGCCGACAAGATCACCAACGAGTCTCAGTCCTGGGACGCCGGCGAGCCCGGCGCCTACGAGGGCAATTCCACCACCGCTTACTCCGTGGCCGACAAGGACGGCAACATCGTTTCCGTCACTCAGACCATCGAGTGCTTCTGGGGCTGTAAGATCGCCATCCCCGGCTACGGCTTTATCATGAACGACCAGCTGCACGACTTCTCCACCGATCCCGAGTCCGTCAACAAGCTGGAAGGCGGCAAGAAGCCCCTGTCCTCCATGTCTCCCACCATCGTTCTGGATGCTGAGGGCAACGCTTTCATGTCTCTGGGCTCTCCCGGTGGCCTGCGCATTTGGCCCACCGTCGCTCAGGTCATCTCCAACGTCATTGACCACGGCATGAACATGCAGGACGCTATTGACTGCGCCCGCATCTTCGAGCGCGGCAACGCTGACGGCATCTGCTACGAGCCCGCCGGTGAGAACGCTCCCACCGCCGAGACTCTGGCTGCTCTGCAGGCTCAGGGCCATGCTCTGACCGAGAAGGGCGCCTGGGACCTGTTCTTCGGCGGCTGCCAGGGCATCCTGTTCACTGACGACGGCATCGAAGGCGGCGCCGATCCTCGCCGTGACGGCAAGGCTATCGGTTTCTGATCTTTCTCAAACACAAGTTCCTTTCGGACAACCGGAGGCGGCGCTGAATCAAGCGCCGCCTTCGAATAATAAGCAAAACCATTCTTAAACGTTAAAAGGAGAACTTCATTATGAACAAGAAGATTTCTGCACTGCTGCTGGCCGGCGCCATGATCCTGTCTCTGGCCGCCTGCGGCAGCCAGGGTTCCACCCCCTCTTCCTCCTCTGCCGCTCCCTCCGGTGAGACCGTCGGTCTGACCGAGGCCTTCGCTGAGTCTCCCATCCTGGTCACCTCCGGCGGCCAGAGCGCCGACTACCAGATGGTCGGCACCCTCATGGGCAAGGTCGGTATGGAGTATGAGATCAAGAACCTGGCTACCTCCGCTGATCTGGGCGCTGCCAAGACCCTGATCATTGTTGTTGGTGGTTCTTCCAAGGGTCTGGGCGCTGCCGGTATCGATGCCGACGGCGAGCTGGCCCGTCTGGAGGAACTGATGACTGGCGCCAAGGCTGCCGGTCTGTCCATCATCGCCATGCACACCGGCGGTGAGGCCCGCCGCGGTGACCTGTCCGACAAGTTCATCGCCCCCATCTTTGAGAAGGCTGATTATGCCATCGTGGTCAGCTCCGGTGACGAGGACGGCCTGATGAGCGGCATCTGCGCCAGCAAGGGCATCCCCATGGATTCCATTGACAGCATCAGCAAGGTTGCTACCGTCCTGCCCGCTGCTTTTAAGTAATCTGAGATATATATGAACAAACGGCAGAGGCCGGCTTTGGCCGGCCTCTGTTGAAACAGAAACAACTCTGGAGGTATTTAGATGTTTGGCATTGAACTTATTACCTTCATCGTGATGATCGCCGTGTTCCTGCTGGGCTGCTTTGCCGCAAAGCTGCCTGTCAGCATTTCCATGGTGCTTTCCGCGATTGCTGGTGCTTTGGTCGGCGGCCAGGGGTTTGCTCTTCGCCATATGGTCGAGGGTATGTTCTCTTATGTCGACACCATTCTGGTCATTGCTGCCGCTATGATCTTCATGAAGGCTGTGCAGGAGTGCGGTACTCTGGATGCTGTGTGTTCTCTGATCATTGAGAAGTTCCACAAGCTGCCTGCGCTGATGCTGTGCCTGATCATGCTGATCATCATGTTCCCCGGCATGATCACCGGTTCTTCCACCGCTTCCGTTCTGTCCGCCGGCTCTATCATGGCCCCCGTTCTGATGATGATGGGCGTGCCTATGCTGGAGACTGCCAGCATTCTGGCCATGGGCGGTGTTCTGGGCATGATTGCCCCTCCCACCAATATCCCCGCCATGGTCATCGGCGCCGGCATTGACATCCCTTACAGCGGCTTTGGTCTGCCTCTGGCTCTGCTGACCTTCCCCTTGGCCTTCCTGTTTGTTCTGATGCTGGGCTATAAGCACGTCAAAAAGATGAACTGGCTGGAAGTCAAGGCGAAGCTGAACACGGACTCCCGTCAGAAGTTCGGCATCAAGATCTACATCCCCATTATTGCTGCGATCGTGCTGATGACCGCTGCCAAGCTGATCCCCGCGTTCGCCATCGGCATGCCCCTGGTGTTCCTGATCTCTGCTGCTATTTGCTGCTTCTGCGGCTATAAGTTCAACATTGTTAAGGTCGCCAAGGAATCCGTCAACAGCGTGCTGCCCGTTATGGGTATCCTGATGGGCGTTGGTATGTTCATCCAGGTCATGACTCTGACCGGCGTTCGCGGCTGGATCGTTGCCGCCTGCATGAGCCTGCCTGAGTTTGGCCGCTATATCGGTATCGCTATTTCCATGCCCCTGTTCGGTGCTGTTTCTTCCTTTGGTTCTGCTTCCGTTCTGGGCGTTCCCTTCCTGCTGGCCTTCCTGGCTAAGGATCAGATCATCGTGGCCTCTGCGCTGTCCCTGATCGCTTCTCTGGGCGATATGATGCCCCCCACCGCTCTGGCCGGTATTTTCGCCGCTCAGGTCGTTGGCATGGAGAAGTATACTCCCGTGCTGAAGAAGTGCTTGGTCCCCTGCCTGATCGTCATCATCTGGGGCCTGGCCTTCATTGTTGGTGCCGATTTCCTCAAGCCCTTCATCATTGGTTAATAGGGAGGACAAGAAAATATGATTACTATTATTTATCGTTTGATCGTTGTGATGGTCGTTGCTCTGATCGGCTGGAATCTGTTTACTGAGAAGAAGCTGACCAACCAGATCAATGCAGCCATGGTTCTGATCCCCATGGTCATGCGTGCCCTGATGATTAAGTAAGGAGGGGTACACATGACGAAGAAGAATTATATCTCTGCGGCCATTTGTCTTGCTGTGTCTGTGGCCATCATGATCAGCACCGGCATGAACTTCCTGGCCGCCCGTGAAGTGCCCCTGCCTATGGAGGGCCCCACCAAGCCTGAGATCCATATGCTGTCCGAGTGGAACCCCAACCTGAAGGACACCAACGGTGACACTCCCGTTTATGTTCTGAACGGCAAGGAGGCCGGCGGCTCTGCCCTGATTCTGGGCGGCACCCACCCCAACGAGCCCTCCGGCTACATGGGGGCTATCACCTTTATCGAGACGGCTGTGATCGAGAAGGGTACCGTTTACGTGATCCCTTACACCAACCACAGTGCCGCTACTCACAACGACCCCGGTGAGGGCAATATCCAGTACTTCACCATCCCCACCCAGAGCGGTGAGCGTACCTTCCGCTTTGGCTCCCGTGCCACCAACCCCATCGACCAGTGGCCCGACCCCGATGTTTATGTCCACAATCCCTCCGGCCAGCAGATGTCCGGTTCCGAGACCCGTAACATCAACCGCGCATATCCCGGCGTGGCCGACGGCAATCTGACCGAGCGTATGGCTTACGGTGTTGCTGAACTGATCCGTCAGAAGGACATCGACATCACCTTTGATCTGCACGAGGCTTCTCCCGAGTATCCCGTCATCAACGCCACCGTTGCTCACCAGAGAGCCATGACTCTGGCTTCTGAGGGCTGCATCAACCTGCTGCTGGGCGGCATTGAGATGTCTCTGGAGCAGTCCCCCACCAACATGCATGGTCTGACTCACCGTGAGCTGGGTGACTATACCGATACCCTGGCCATCCTGATGGAGACCGCCAACGCCTCTCAGGGCCGTCTGCGCGGTGCTTCCGGTGCGTCTCAGGCCATCGGCGGTCTGGACAAGTTCTACGTCATTGAGGAGAAGCTGGATATGCTGGCTGTCCCCTTCGATGAGACCGGCCACCCCATCGAGGAGCGCGTGGGTCGCCATCTGCAGGGCGTCTATGATTATGTGGATGCGTTCAACAATGTGGAGGCCGAAGAGGGCGAGCAGATCGTTTTCTCCGGTGTTCCCGGCTATACCGAGCTGTTCCTGGAGGCCGATCCCGCCACCCTGGGCGGCGCCCATCTGGGCAGCTTCCTGAAGTAAAAATCGATATGGGATGGTACTTGCAGGTGACCACACAGGTCGGCAGTGCCTGACACAACGCAACCCACAAAGCGGCCCGCCCGGAATCCTCCGGGCGGGCCGCTTCATTATACAATAAAAGCAGCCCCACTTAGTGGGGCCGCTCGTAAGAGTGTGCGGTCGCCAGACCGATTCACCGCGCCTTGAGGCGCGGCCAATAACAGGCCCTTATAGGGCCAGAGCAGGCCACCCGTTATACGGGTGGTCCTGACAAACTTTATATAATTGGTGTACGCAAACGTGCAAATTTTGCCCGAGTCCTCCCATTTATAGAGAGTTCTCTCAAAAATAAAGGAGGAACAACGCATGAGTAAAGAAGCAACCGGGCAAATGGGTGCCATCATTGGCAGCAGCGCATATTGGTCCAAAATCAACAACAACACTCTGTTTGGCAGTCTGATGGACTCCCGAACAGACTATCAGGCCACCATAGGGCAGCTTGGCACGAAAGCCGCCGCTGCCATTGAAGAAATCTACGAGGATTTATCCAATCTTGGTGCCAAGATCCGCTATCTGCCATCCTCAGACCGAAACGCCCTTGCAAAACAGGTGGAGGGCCTGTATGATATTTGTAGGATGAGCGGTGTGTCTGTGTGGCATAACAGCGAATGTGTCCACGGCCTGAACCTGAGTATCATGTCCCCGTGGGGCAGTGGGTTCCGGGATGAGCGGGGTATCGAAAAAGCCATCGAGTTCATTGAACGCTCCCGCTTTTCGGGCGATGCGGGCATGAAGCTGCTGCAGGAGGCAGCCAGATGGAGCATCTCCTTTGCAGCTGGTGGTGACCGAGAAAAGAAGGAGTTTTTGGAAACGGCGGCGCAGGGAAATCTCAGCAGCCGTTTTCTGCAGGATGTGGCGGCAGAGTATCAGAATCGTCATACCATTCAGCGGTACGAGGGGCGCTGCGGCTATCCAGTGGGCAGTAAGGCCTATATGACCCATTTGGAATCCGAAGTCTTTGGAACGGGACTGCCCATCCTGATCTGCGCCGCCTCCGGCAATCCCGATTATGAAAAACTAATGAAGGATGCCCTGAACTCGGTAGCAAATCAACTGAGCCGGGACCTGGACAATGCCATCCGGGAAAACGATTACATCACCGACGAGACGGCAGACAAGTTGAAAACGGTGGTCAGCGAACTGGACCACTGCGGAGTCAGCACCGGGGCCTTGAACAGCAAAATCGAAAAGCTTGCGTGGTTTGTTGGGGGAGACCCGGCCAAAATCAAAGAACTCCAAAGAGCACTCAACGATTTGGGTGCTGGTCAGCGTTTGGAAGAGGATGGCGTATACGGCGAACAAACGAAAACGGCCGGAGACAAGCTGATAGATGACCTATCGGAGCTTTTAACGGATCCGAATAAAGTTCGTAGCCTTTCTAAATGCATTGATTTGTATCTCATTTTGAAAGACAGTTCAAATGTGTTCCAAACCCAATATTGGGCGCTTCGCCAAGCGCTTAAGGTAACGATGCCTGTATTGGAGCGAACTATATGGAAATTGGGTGCCGAATTCTTTTTGCGTAGACTGAAAGGCTACGATGTGGCTGCACTATTGTTGGAGCATTCGCTGGAAAAGTCACCCAGCAATCTTTATTTCACCGAAGCGCACTGGGTTACACAAAAGATTATGAAGAGCAAGTGCTTTGAAACAACATTCTCCAAAATGATAAATAAAATACAGGGATTCTCTGGTACATATGAAGTGAACGGAAGTGTAGACCTAGACTTTCAAATGCACGGCGACACGGACCTTTATTACGCCATCGGAAGATGTTCTCTAAAGTATACCTGTATGAAAAGTCCTAAAACGATTCAGATAAAGTTTGAAATAGACGATAAATATGATTTTGATCATGTTCGGCTTATTAGTGGAGATATGGAAAGATTTATTGTAATTGAATTTGAATTTGGAAATTTAGCGAACGATTTAGGGCTTATTTCTCAGGCGGACGGTGTGATTTCAAACTATCATAGCTTTATTAGTTTTACAAAAACAATCGAGTTGAACTAAAGGAGACACATTTGCGATGAAAAAATACATTCTTTCTTTTTTGATTATAGCTTTAGTGTTTTTTTCACCGCTGCTATTCTTTGGCGCTTTCTTGATATATGGCATATGGACAACAAATCTCCCGCCGAATTGGGGGGAACCATTTCCGGAAGGTACGCAGATCATTCAGCACACAGATACCCATCAGGGTATTTTTCGTAGAAAAGGGATTACCATATTGGTGGCCCAAATTCCAGAACGCCATATTCAAACATTCAGTAATAGGTTGTGGAACGAGGAGTTCCTTTCAGGGCATCTTGCGGGAAAATCATTGGAATTATTGAGTACGGTCGAAGCGGCTAAAGACATTCTTGATTCGGAAAACACCATGTACATCTTTGACGATGGCGCACTTGCATTCGTTGAGGAACCATTCTCTGAATGGGAAGCGGCTATATACGATTTAGAAACAGGTCTTTATTGTTGTCTTGAGTATGATGAATGAGAAAACGGCGGAAGGGAGACCTTCCGCCGTTTTTGCGGAAAATAACGGAATTTCAGCAAAAAGAGGAAAGCGGGCGAACGCATAGGAATTTTGCTGCGGCTTAAACTATGCTCGGATGTTCCATCCAAAACAGTCGAATCAAGTATGATGATAAGAATGTAAAGGAGAAACGAACATGTCTAAGAACAGCAGCAACAAGCTGGTTGTCCCCAACGCCCGTGAGGCCATGAACAAGTTCAAGATGGAGGCTGCTAACGAGGTTGGTGTCAACCTGAAGCAGGGCTACAACGGCGACCTGTCCAGCCGCGAGGCCGGCTCCGTTGGCGGCCAGATGGTCAAGAAGATGATCGAGGCCTACGAGAACGGCCTGCAGTAAACATCCGCTGAATCAAGGGAGCGCCGCAGTCGCGGCGCTCCCTTTGCTGTGCGGACGGGGAAACCGGCGTAGGAAAAAATAAAATTAAAATTTTTTAAATTGGGGCTTTACATTGGCGATTTAGCGTGGTAAAATGCAAAAGTGTTCCGGGGGGAGACACAGCCCCGGCACAGTAAACGTTGATTTGGAGGATACATATTATGAAGAAGTTTATTGCTCTGGCTCTGGCTCTGGTGATGAGCCTGGCTCTGGTTGCCTGTACCGCTTCCACTCCCGGTTCCGAAAGCGCCTCTCAGCCTGAGGTTCAGGCCACCGATCTGGAGACCATCAAGAACAAGGGCGAAATGATCATTGGCTACACCGTGTACGAGCCCATGAACTACACCGACGAGAACGGTGTGTTCACCGGCTTTGACACCGAACTGGCCGAGGCCGTGTGCGCCAAGCTGGGCGTCACCCCTAAGTTCCAGGAGATCGTCTGGGAGACCAAGGAAGTGGAGCTGAATGCCAGCACCATCGACTGCGTGTGGAACGGCATGACCATTAACGAAGAGCGTCTGGCCAACATGGAGATCACCGATCCCTACGTCGTCAACGCTCAGGTCGTTGTTATGCTGAAGGACGCCGCTTATGAGAACACCGCTTCTCTGATCGGCAAGAATGTCTGTGCTGAGCAGGGCTCCGCCGGCCAGACCACCATCGAGGATGACGCCAATCTGGCTCAGGCCACCTTCGTACCCAAGACCGTTCAGACTGACTGTCTGATGGAAGTGGCCGCCGGCACCTGTGACGCCGCCGTGCTGGACATCACTCTGGCCAACGCCATGATCGGCGAGGGCACCGACTATGCCAACCTGGTCATCGTGGACCAGCTGGCTGAGGAGTTCTACGGTGTTGCTTTCCGCAAGGGCAGCGATGCCGCCGCCGCCACCAACGCCATTTTTGACGAGCTGATCGCCGATGGCACCATGCCCGCTCTGGCTGAGAAGTACGGCCTGACTCTGGCTGAGTAAGCCATCCGAAAAAGAGAGATTTACCATCTGGGACAGCGGCACTGCGCCGCTGTCCCATGATGTGTGTTTTGAGGTGTATTCATGGACATGATTCTTGCCCGGCTGACCGGCTTTTTTGAGAATATGGGCCTTTGGTTTGACAGTGCGAAGGTGATCCTTGCCCGCCTGTGCGAGGCCTTTGCCATCAACTGCGAGCTGTTTTTTGTGACCCTGCTCTTTGCCATCCCGCTGGGATTGGTGATCTGCTTTGGCTCCCGCAGCAAGTTTAAGCCCCTGGCCTGGCTGGTCAAGACCTTTGTCTGGGTTATCCGGGGCACGCCCCTGATGCTGCAGGTCATCGTGATCTTTTTTGTGCCCGGTCTGCTTCGGGTGAATTACGGCATTAACATCCCTGCTTTTGGCCGGTTCAGCGGTGCGGCGGTGGCTTTTATCATCAACTATGCCTGCTATTTCTCCGAGATTTACCGGGGCGGAATCGACTCCATCCCCAAGGGGCAGTATGAGGCCGGTGAGGTGCTGGGTATGACCAAGAGCCAGATTTTCTTCAAGGTCACCCTGCTGCAGCTCATTAAGCGCATCATCCCGCCCATGGGCAACGAGATCATCACTCTGGTCAAGGATACCTCTCTGGCCCGAATTATCTCCAACAAGGAGATCATTATGATGGCCAATGAGTATACCAGCAAGGGCCTGATCTGGCCCCTGTTCTCCACGGGCCTTTTCTTCCTTGTGTTCGTGGGCGCGCTCACTCTGCTGTTTGGGTATATCGAGCGCAAGATGGACTACTTCAGATAAGGGGGCGGACGAGATGGCGATTCTGGAAGTACGCAATATTGAAAAGCATTTCGGTCCCACCCGAGTGCTGGAGGACATTAGCTTTGAACTGGAGCGAGGCCAGGCACTGGCCATCATCGGCTCTTCCGGCAGCGGCAAGACCACCCTGCTGCGCTGCCTGAACTTTTTGGAGACTCCCAACAAGGGAAGTATCAGCGTGGAGGGCAAGGTCATCTTCGATGCCGCCGACCCCGCCACCCAGAAGGAGAGCGAGGTGCGCAAAAAACGTCTGCACTTCGGTATGGTATTCCAGTCCTTCAATCTGTTCCCTCAGTACACTGCGCTGGAAAACGTGACCCTGGCCAGTAAACTGCTGGCCAAGGAGCGGGAGGACTACAAACAGAACAAAAACCGCATTCTTATGGAGATCGAGGACGAGGGTAAGGTCCTGCTGGCCCGTATGGGCCTTGCCGACCGGGCGGATCACTATCCCCATCAGTTGTCCGGCGGACAGCAGCAGCGCGTGGCCATTGCCCGCGCCCTGGCGCTGCACCCGGATATCCTGTGCTTTGACGAGCCCACCTCCGCCCTTGACCCGGAACTGACCGGAGAGGTGCTCAAGGTTATCCGCTCTCTGGCGGACCAGAAGACCACCATGATCATCGTTACCCACGAAATGGCCTTTGCCCGGGACGTGGCAGATCAGGTCATCTTCATGGATGGCGGTGTGATCGTGGAGCAGGGGCCTGCACAGCAGGTCATTGACCACCCCACGCAGGAGCGCACAAGGCAGTTCCTCTCCCGCTATGCGGAAAACTGAACGAGCACAAAAATGCACTCACAGGTATTGTGAGTGCATTTTTTGTGCTTATTGGGTATTTGCCGCGGCGGTGTACCAGTCCTGTACGATCTGACCGGCGGAGGTGCCGCCGTCACAGTCGATGCGGTACAGGGAGCTTCTGCCGTCATGGAAGAACTCGCGGAACAATCCGCTGTCGTCAAGGAAAAAGTCGAATCGGGCGTTCTCTTCCGGTATATGCAGGGTGATATACTCTATCTCAGGGGTGGCGGCATCGTCCGCATAGGAGACTTGGCAGGCGGTTAGCTGCTCCAGATAGGGCAGGGACTGCTCTTTGGAGGGGAACCGGGCAGCGTCCGTAGAGGAGAGCGTGAGGGTAAAGGGAACGTCCTGCCAATACAGCAGACGGTTCAGGCAGATGTCCAGACTGGTATTGGTGCGGCGAAGGGGGGTCAGGCCGGGGTTGTCGGCCATGAACTGATCAGGTGCGCCCGCGGCCCATTCACACAGCTCGGACCAAATGGCCCAGTCAGCTTCGGTCTCCTCGCCATCCCGGAGCAACTGGACGTCAGAGGGGTAGTAGGCCATGTAGTAGTTCCCATTTCCGTCCACGGCGAAGACCTCCGCGCCGGCCATTTCCCCGCACATCAGATCACGGAACTCAGCCTCGGTTAAGCGGCCGATACCGAAGAGGAGGCCACCACCCATGTTTTCCTCGGAAAGGATCTTTTTTGCCGCCTCCACGGAGGCCTTTTCCGACACGCGGAAGTGCATTTTTCTTTGGGGGAAACCGGAGTCCAAGTCAATGAGGAGCAGGTCACGGTACTCGGCGGGGATGGACAGGGTCATCCCGGCGTTGGTGATTGTGGTATCGGTGTCTGCGGGGGCGGTGGGAGAGCAGGCGCACAGAGACAGCAAAAGAGCCAGAGTAAGGAGGGTGGAGGTGAGTTTTTTCATACTACATTCTCCTCTCGCGTCAGGGTTCTGCCTCTACAGGATTGAGCAGAGAGCCGATGCCCTGAATACGAATCTCCATCACATCGCCGGGGTTGACAGGACCGATGCCGGAGGGCGTGCCGGTGAAGATGATGTCACCCGGTTTCAGCGTGATGGCCTGAGACAGCCAGCTGACCAGATAGGGCACATCGAAAATGAGATTCTTGGTGTTGGAGTGCTGACGGCGCTCCCCATTGACCCAGCAGGAAATGTCCAGGCCCGCTTTGGGGTCGATGTCCGTCTCAATCCACGGGCCGATGGGGGCGAAGGTGTCAAAGCCCTTGCATACCGTCCACTGCTTGGTGGGATCCTGCATATCCCGGGCGGTGACATCGTTGCCGATGGTATAGCCCAGAACGTAGTCAAGGGCGTTCTCCGGACTGACGTGGCGGGCATGGCGGCCGATGACGGCCACCAGCTCTGCCTCGTAGTCCACCTGTTTGGCCAGCGCCTTGGGGAAGTACACAGGCGCCTCGGGGCCGGTGACGGCGGAGACAGGCTTCATGAAGATGTTGGGCAGTTCCGGGATGGGGGTATCAAACTCCTCGGCGTGGTCCCGGTAGTTAAAGCCCACGCACAGCACCTTGGAGGGGGTGCAGGGGGCCAGCAGACGAATGTCGGCAAGGGAGAGCGTTTCGCCGCTATCCTGATGCTTACCGAACAGGTCGCCGGAAAGGACGTGGACGGTGTCCCCGGACAGCTTGCCGTACAGGGTGCGATCCCCGTGCTGAAAACGGATAAAACGAGCCATATGAATAACCTCCGATTGGCTTTGTTTGGTAATTTTAGTGTACGATATGCAGAAGAAAAAGGCAAGAAAAAAGTACGGCCCACCGGTGGTGGGCCGTACTTTTTATCGTCCTAAAAGGAACAGGTTGCCGTCAGTGGCAAAGTTGGAGATGCTGTACAGCACCGCCACCTGATCAATGCCATTTTCCTCAATATAGGAGGAAAGGCTGGAGCGGTTATAGCGCAGGTCAAACAGATGGACTTCGGAAAAGCTCTCGGACAGGAATGGGGCAAGGGAGTCAGCATAGGAGTCCCGGACCACCAGAAGCTTGGGGGCGTCCGCATTCTGGCCCTTGATGACGCACAGAGGCTGGTTGCCGCCAAGGAAGTAGGAGTACTTGTCCTTTTCGCCCAGGAACTTCTCCACATACAGCTCGCCCGGTTCTTCCTTGCCGGTGAACCAGGAAGAGACCTCCGCGCCCGCCTCGGGCACGTAAATGTCAATGACATCGGGAGCTACCCAGCGCACGCCGGAGGAGGAGAAGATGGTGCCGTAAAACTCCTTGGACACGGTGGTTTTTTCGTAATCGGACAGGGAGACGGGAGGCAGACCCAGTGCATCCATCAAAGCCACGTAGCCGTAGTAGGCGCCCAGACTGGTCCAGTGGTGGTCGGTGCGATAGTAGATGTCCTCGCCGGCATGTTCAGCCAGAACAGAGGACAGGTCCACCGTCAGCGCGTCGGTGCCGCCGTACAGGGCATTTATGATAGCCTGTTCGTCCGCCGTGGGCGCGCCTGCGGGCAGGCGGTCAGCCCAGATGTGGGCGGCGGAGGGGATGAGGCCGAAGTGGACGGGCACGTCCACGTTATCTACCAGCTTGTCCAGATAGGCCATATTTTTATAGAGTGCATCCATATCCGGCGCGTCCAGGCGGTTGATGAGGGCGTCCCCGGCGGCCAGATAGGTGCCGTTATTTTCCGGCTTACCGCTCAGCCGCTCGCACCATGCTTTCAGAGCCACCCAGAAATCACGGCCCACGATGTGATCGGCGGTGTACTTTTCCGCCTCATCCACAAAATCGCCGTAGTGCAGGGCGTGCAGAGAAAAGGCGGGGGCCTTTTGCAGATACCGGTTTTCCAGCGGTGAAAAATCCTTGTCCGGAATCAGGACAGACAGCAGAAACATACCGCCCAGAAAGCAACAGAACAGGGCGGAGAGGAAGATGTTAAATTTTTTCGACATAACAATACCTCCTCAGAAACGGAAATACAGGAACGGATTGTAGGTGCTGGCCACCAGATAGGCGGTGCACACCACCAGACCTGCGGCCACCAATACGGCACACAGAATTTGCTGTGCCCGGGGCTTGAGTTTATGATAGACCATCACGCCCAGTGGTGTAGAGGCAACGCCGGCCACCAGCAGGATGGGCAGGTAGGCGGTCAGATAGTAGCCAAAAGCGGCATTGGTCAGGGGTACGCCGCCCAGACCGAACATGACCTTCAGATAGGCAATCAGGTGGGAGAAATCCTCAATGGCAAAGATGGCCCAGCTGACCAACACGAAGAACAGGGTGTAAATGTGAGCGATGGCGGCGGGCGCTTTCTTCAGCCGTTCCAGCAGGAAGAATTTTTCCACCATGAGCAGAACGAAGAAGTAAAGGCCCCACAGCAGATAGTTCCAGCTGGCACCGTGCCAGATACCGGTTGCCGCCCAGACCACCAGCAGGTTAAACACCCAGCGGCGCTTGGAACAGCGGTTGCCGCCCAGAGGGATATACAGGTATTCCCGGAACCACGTGCCCAGAGAAATGTGCCAGCGGCGCCAGAATTCGGTGATGCTTTTGGAGATATAGGGATAGTTGAAGTTGGCCAGAAAGTCAAAGCCAAACATGCGGCCAAGGCCGGTGGCCATGTCGGAGTAGCCGGAGAAGTCGAAGTACAGCTGGAAGGAGAAGGCTATCACACCCAGCCATGCACCGGCTACGGTGAGGTCACCGGGGGCAAGGGCCTTGTAGCTGTCCCACAGCATGCCCACATTGTTTGCGATGAGCAGTTTTTTGGCCAGACCCACCATGAAGATCTGCACGCCGGTGGCGAACTTGTCCGCGGAAACGGTGCGCTCGTCGATTTGGTCGCCCAGATCCTTATATTTAATGATGGGGCCGGCGATGAGTTGGGGGAACAGGGTGACGAAGGTGCCGAAGTTAAGGATGGACCGCTGGGCCCGGGTGTCACCCCGGTACACGTCCACCGTGTAACTCATGGTCTGGAAGGTGTAGAAGGAGATGCCGATAGGCAGGTGGACACCCAGAATGGGGGCAGGGATGCCAATGGTCTGCAGGGAGCCGGCCAGAAAGTCCCAGTACTTGAAGAAAATCAGCAGAGCCAGATTGAAGAAGATGGAACTGCCCACGGCAATCTTCGCGCCCTTGATATTCCCGGCTTCCTTGCACCGCTCCACCAGCAGACCGTGGGTGTAGTCGATGACGGTGGACAGGAACATGATCAGGACATACTCGCGCTCTCCCCAGTAGTAGAAGAACAGGGAGGAGCACAGCAGGACCAGATTGCGGAATTTTCCGGGGACGACAAAATAGATGCCCATGGTGAGCACCAGGAAATAGAACATGAATACGGGGGTTGAAAAGACCATTGGATCACATCCTCAAAGAAGAATGGGCGGGCGATAGGAGTATCGCCCGCCCGGTGAAAATTAAAACAGGGCGTTGAAGTTGGACACGACCTCGTCGGTCATGCCGCTGACCACGAACAGGGCAACGAAGTTGCCGTTGGAGACCACCTTGGCCTCCTTTTCCCAGGCTTCGATAACCATAGGATAGTTGAAGTGGTCATTCACCTGAGCATCAATGCGGGCCTTGAACAGGGTCTTGACGGTCTCCACGTCGGCGGCATTGGCGCACTCCACCATGACGATCTCACAGGGAACGGCGGTCATCATGGGCATGTAGGCCACCGTCTGATTCAGGGTCAGAGCGGTCAGACCGGGGTAGAAGGCGTCCAGCGCGTCGGCCTCCATGGGAATCAGAGCGGGGGAGTTGGCGGGGTCGGTGAAAATGGTCTGGAAGAAAGCGGCTAGATCCACCTTGGCGGGGGCGACGGGGGTCTCTTCGGGCTTGACCTCGGGAGCGGGCTCTTCAGGCTTTTCCTCGGGCTTCACTTCAGGAGCGGGCTCCTGGGGCTTCTCTTCGGGCTTAACCTCGGGAGCGGGCTTTTCTGGCTTTTGCTCGGGCTTGACCTCGGGAGCGAGAGTCTCGGGCTTCTCCTCAGGCTTCGCTTCGGGAGCGGGAGTCTCTTCCTCGGGCTGAGAAGCGTCGGGAGCAGAGACATCAGGAGTGGACACGTCTTCGCCGGACTGAGAAGTGCTGGCGGAGGACTGAGCGTCAGAAGCGCTCTCGGAACCGGCACCGCTCTTGCCACAGGCGGCAAACAGGCCCAGCATCAGAACAAGGACCAGAGACAGGGAAAGAATACGAATGTGTTTCATAAGTAAAAACTCCTTTTTTGTAGTTACGGGAGACTTTGACGATGGGGGGAGAAAAAAGTTCCCGGAGGTTTCAACCTATTTTAGCAAAATATGGGTGACAATACAAGAAAAACCACCCAAGTCCGAAGACTTGGGTGGTTAAAGGATAAAGAAGTGCATTACAGGCCAAGCAGCTGCTTTTTCTTAGCGTCGAATTCTTCCGGGCTGATGATGCCTGCATCCATAAGTTCTTTGTATTCTTTGATTGCGGCTGCATTGCTTATTTCATTTGCGTTTGCTGACTTTTTCGTTTCTTCCTGTTTTTTGTTTGTCTGAGGGTACAGAACTTCCTGCTTGCTCTTTCCGCAAGAACAGGATGAAACATAAGAAGCCTGAACTTTACCACAACTGCACTTCCAGCCGCCTTCATTCAGCATCTGCTTTTTGTAAAGGTCATCAGCGCTCTGGTATAGGCCGCCGCCCCGGTAAGGGGAGTGGCGGATGTTTTGCGGTTTTGCACAGGCGATGACAAAGGCGATGATGCCGAAGAAGAAGCCCCACCAAAACCAGTTCTCATAATATCCTTTGTTATCGATAATGGCTTGTGTGGCAAAACCAAAGATGGTTCCTTGAATAATACCAACGATCAGAGCAATCAGAAACGGCATGGAAATCACTCCTGTATCTTATATGAGAAATAATATCACAGCAGGAAACGGGAAACAATACTGTTTGCACGTTCAAAGAGTGATAACTGATAATGGAACATATAAAGGAAGAAGCATAAAACGGACAGGAAGACCTGTCCGTTTTTGCATGAAAATCAGACCTCTTGCTTCACACGCAAGGGGTCTTGATACAATCGAAGAAAGAAAAGCACCCAAGTCAAATGACTTGGGTGCTTTTGGTGGAGACGACAGAACTCGAATCTGTGACCCCTTGCGTGTGAAGCAAGTGCTCTACCGGCTGAGCTACGCCTCCATATGAAACGGCTTGAAAAGAAAAGGTGGTGACCCGGACGGGAATCGAACCCGTGTTACCGCCGTGAAAGGGCGGTGTCTTAACCGCTTGACCACCGGGCCGTCAAATAGGGCAGAAATACTGTCCTATGAAATTGTAAATGGTAGCGGCACCTGGATTCGAACCGGGGACACTACGGGTATGAACCGTATGCTCTAGCCACCTGAGCTATGCCGCCAAATAGACCCCGCTCGAACAGGGCAAGTGATAGTATAGCCGATTCAAAGACGAATGTCAACAAGAAAATCAAAAGTTTTGCAAGAAAATTTTCGGGCAGACACCTTGCGGTGCCTGCCCGAAAAACATATTACTTAAAGTACTCCGCGCCGGACTCGAACAGGGGCTGATGCTTGTTGCCGGGGATGTTCACGCCGACAAACTCACCACGGCGCTCCAGATGGCCCATCTTGCCGAACACGCGGCCGTCGGGGGAGAAGATGCCCTCAATGGCCTCCATGGAGCCGTTGGGGTTGTGGGCGATGTCCATGGTGGGGTTGCCTGCGTGGTCCACGTACTGAGTGGCCACCTGGCCGTTGGCGATCAGGCTGTCGATGACCGTCTTGGGGCCAACGAAGCGGCCCTCGCCATGGGAGATGGGGATGGTGTGCAGGTCGCCCACATTGCTCTTGAGCATCCAGGGGGACTGGACGCTGGCCACACGGGTGGTCACATAGCGGGACTGGTGGCGGCCGATGAG